>JBQTHY010000140.1:0-1820 GCA_052389395.1 Nitrospiraceae bacterium
GTTGCTGCAATTCATGCAGGCCAATAAGAAGAAAGCGGCTGTGCCCAGCACAATCCATTGCGACCACTTGATCCGTGCGGAGATTGGTTCCGAAAAGGACCTTCTCCGGGCGATGGATGAGAACAAGGAAGTCTACAATTTCCTGGCTTCCGCCGCGAAGAAGTACGGGATTGGGTTCTGGAAGCCTGGGGCGGGCATCATTCACCAGGTCGTGTTGGAAAATTATGCGTTTCCGGGCGGCCTGATCATCGGCACAGACTCACATACGCCGAACGGCGGCGGGCTTGGCATGTTGGCGATCGGGGTCGGCGGCGCCGATGCCGGCGAAGTGATGGCAGGCCTGCCCTGGGAGGTGCTCCATCCGAAATTGATTGGTGTGCGTCTCACCGGCAGGTTGAGCGGCTGGGCTTCGCCCAAAGATGTGATCCTCTATCTCTGCGGACTGCTCACGGTCAAGGGCGGCACGAACAAAATAGTCGAATACTTCGGTCCCGGCGCTGAAACCATCAGCGCAACCGGCAAGGGCACGATCTGCAATATGGGCGCGGAGTTGGGTGCCACGACCTCCGTGTTCCCCTTCGATCAAAAGATGGTAGCGTACCTGAACATTACGGATCGTGCTGATCTCGCCAATTTGGCCATCTCGAACAAAGAATTGCTCGTGGCGGATACCGAAGTCTATCAATCGCCGGAGACGTACTACGATCAGATTGTCGAAGTCGACCTCTCGAAGCTGGAGCCGCATGTCGTCGGTCCTCATACGCCGGATTTGGCTCGGCCCATTTCCAAATTGGCGGAGGAAGCGAAGGAAAAGGGCTATCCGGTCCAACTCAAGGCGGCCTTGGTTGGAAGCTGTACCAACTCTTCCTACGAGGACATCAGTCGAGCCGCGCATGTCGCGCGACAAGGCCTGAAGGCTGGGTTGAAGGCGAAAACGGCGTTCCTCGTGACGCCTGGCTCGGAGCGGATCTTTCATACCATGAAACGAGACGGATTCATGGAGACCTTCGAACAGATGGGCGCCACGGTGCTGGCGAACGCCTGCGGCCCCTGCATAGGGCAGTGGAAGCGAACGGATGCGGTCAAGGGTCGCGTCGATTCGATCGTGAGCTCCTTCAACCGCAACTTCCCTGGGCGAAACGACGGCCTCAATGAGACGATGTCCTTCCTGACGAGTCCGGAGGTTGTAACCGCTTACGCCTTTTCCGGTGATCTCTCGTTCGACCCGGTGCACGGATCGCTGAAGACGGCCGATGGGAAGGAGCTCAGATTCGAACCGCCCCAAGGAGAGGAATTGCCGGCCAAGGGTTTTGCCAAGGGCGAGGAAGGTTATGTGGCGCCGGCCGAGAACGGTGATACGTTGACGGTTGATATTCCACCGACCAGTGAGCGGCTTCAGTTACTACAGCCGTTCCCACGGTGGGACGGCAAGGATTTCGACAGACTCCCACTCCTGATCAAGACCAAGGGCAAGACCACGACGGACCATATTTCTCCGGCAGGTCCGTGGCTCAAGTTCCGCGGTCATCTGGACAAGATCAGCGACAACATGTTCTTGGGGGCCAACAATGCATTTTCGTCTGAGCCCGGTAAAGGTACCGACGTGCTGACTGGCGAAGCGGGCTTGACGATCGCGCAGATTGCCCGTCGTTATAAGGCAAAAGGGATCGGCTCGGTCGTCGTCGGTGATGAGAACTACGGCGAGGGCAGCAGCCGAGAACATGCAGCCATGTCGCCACGCTTCTTGAACGTGCGGGCGGTGATCACGAAGAGCTTCGCACGCATCCATGAGACCAATCTGAAGAAACAGGGGATCTTGG
>JBQTHY010000141.1:0-6009 GCA_052389395.1 Nitrospiraceae bacterium
GGCAGGGGGAAATGCAGCGGGTGGCGTGGCGAACGGGGCGATTTTCTCACCCGCCCACCCCGACCGCGCGGCTCGACTGAGCTCGCCGAAGTCCAAGACGCGGTCTTACTCCGAGCGCGCGCAACGGAAGGGTCCCACTGGGGGATGGGTGAAGTGAGCACGGCGGGGCTGTTCGCCGCGACAGGACCCGCCACATAGACCGTCGAAATTTGGAGGAACGATGGGAACAGACACTGCACGTAAGATCGCTGTTGTAGGACTGGGTTATGTCGGCCTTCCAATTGCCGTTGCCTTTGGAAAGCACGGTCCCGTCATCGGCTTTGACATCGACAAGACGAAGATCGATGAACTCAGAAAGGGAATTGATCGAACCGGCGAGGTATCTGAGAAGGACCTCAAGAGTTCACGAGTAAGTTATACGTGTCTCCCTGCCGACCTGAAGGCAGCTGACTTCATCATCGTTGCTGTCCCTACCCCGATTAACGAAGCGCTACAGCCTGACCTAAAGGCACTCCGGATGTCATCTGAGCTCATCGGGAAAAACATGTCGCCTGGGACAATAGTCGTCTATGAGTCCACAGTGTATCCGGGAGTGACGGAGGAAGTGTGCCTCCCAATCCTGGAGAAAACATCCGGCCTCAAGGGCGGTGTCGACTTCAAAGTGGGTTATTCACCGGAGCGCATCAATCCTGGGGATAAGGAACATACACTTGAGAGAATCGTCAAAGTTGTTTCGGCTCAGGATGAGGAATCCCTTCAGACGGTTGCCAGCACCTATGCCCTCGTGGTGAAGGCGGGGATCCATAAGGCGTCGAGTATCAAGGTGGCCGAAGCCGCCAAGGTCATCGAGAACACGCAACGAGATCTCAATATCGCGCTCATGAACGAATTGGCTTTGATCTTCCATCGTCTCGGGATTGACACGAAATCGGTTCTGGAAGCGGCTGGGACCAAGTGGAACTTCCTGAAATTCTCGCCCGGTCTCGTCGGCGGGCATTGTATTGGAGTGGATCCCTACTACTTGACCCATAAAGCTGAATCGGTGGGATATCATCCGCAAATCATCCTTGCAGGCCGCCGGATCAACAATGGGATGGGAAAATTTGTTGCAGAACAGACGATTAAGCTCCTCGCCCGCTTAGCTCGCCCAGTGAATGAGCTTAAAGTCGGGGTCTTGGGCCTCACCTTCAAGGAAAATGTACCGGATCTTCGGAATAGTCGAGTGCCGGATATCATCAATGAGCTTCGGGAATATGGGGTCGAGGTGTTGGTGCACGATCCAATTGCTGACAGCAAGGAAGCCGTTGCGGAATATGGGATTCATCTGGTTGACTGGGAGCAGATGAAAAATCTTGACGGCCTTATCGTGGCTGTTGCCCATAAGAGTCTTGCCGAGATGAGCCTCGCGGATCTGTTGAAGCCGTTGCGTAGCCAGAAGGATGGCGTGGTGATCGACGTGAAAGGCATCTTGGACCCAGGCGAGGTTCCTGGTTCTCTTAAGTACTGGCGTCTATAGATCAGATGGCTGGACCTCAACGCGCGTCAGCCAGGTACTGGTCGAAATTTCTTGGTCGTATACAGGCACGCAGGAAAATGCTCTGAGCGTACAGGCCTGTCGTTATCGGCAACCGGAGCAATAATTTCCCCCTCTATATAGGTAGTCTCTTTAAATTCCCTTCTATATGTAGTATAAGGAAGCCGGACACTCCTGGCATTGAACTTCCATTTTCCTCGGTGATTTATCTAACAAGGAAGGTGCTTTTCACGTGATCATGAAACTGCTCCAGCTTCATGGCCGATTCCTTTGTAGTGTCTGGGTTTTGGCCATCCTTTTCTTTACAGGGTGCGCCCTGTTCATCTCACCAGCCTCTCAGCGGGGCGACCAACATCTAGCAGCGGGTAAGTATGAGGAGGCCATTCTCGCCTACAAGGAGGCCCTGAAGGACGATCCTTTCGATCCGGCACTCCAAAACAAGTACGCCATGGCTCGCGAACGCGCGGCGGCGATGTATGAAGAGCGGGGGCGAGCCTTTCTCAAGGATAGGCAGCTCGATCTCGCAATTGATGAATTCAAGCGTGCACTCGCGATCGAACCTACTAATCCTGAACATCACGAAGGGCTGGCGGAGTCTCTTCGCCTCAAGGAGGCTCGGGACCATTATCGTGAAGCTGAGCGGCTGGCTCAGCTGGGCAGGACAGATGAGGCGATGGAAGGGTACGCCAGGGCGACAGAATTGGACCCGACGTTCAAGGCCCCGCTCGAAAGCATCACCAAACTGACGGAGGAGCAGCAAGCCCTCCTTCGTGATGATCGGATGAAACAGCCTGTCACGCTGAAGTTCAGACACGCAGGCATAAAAGAAGTATTGGAAGGTGTGGCGAAAGCAGGTGGATTCACCCTGATTTTCGATAAGGATGTCCGCAACGATCCGATCTCGATTTCTATCCAAGATACGCCGTTTGACGACGCCCTCAACCTTCTTCTCAATAGCAACAGTTTGTTCTCGCGCCCCGTCTCTCCAGGAGTTCTCATCATCAGTCCAAACACGAAACAGAAGCAGGAGCAGTACCAGGACTTGATGATTCGAACCTTCTACCTTTCGAACGCAAAGTCCAAAGATATGCTGGTGCTCCTGAAAAGCATGCTCGATTCGAAACGAATGCACGCAAATGAGCAACTGAACACAATCGTGATTCGTGACCAGCCTGAGAAAATTCAGATGGCCGAGAAAATCATCCTGGCCAATGACCGTCAAGATTCAGAAGTGCTCTTTGACGTCGAAGTGCTCGAAGTCGACCGAACTGTCAATCAGACCTACGGACTGACCTATCCGAAACAGGTAGCCGGCGCGATCGTCCCTCCCGGGCCTACGGGTGTGATCGCCGGGACGATTGCCCAGCAGTTCACGTATCGGCAGCTGACAGAGCTTGGACCCGACAATTACATCTTCAAGCTCCCGACGAATGTTCAGCTGGATTTCTTCAAGCAGATTACGGACGCGAAGACGCTTGCCGCTCCGAAGGTTCGAGTCGTGAACAACAAGAAGGCGGAGATCAACATCGGAGACAAGCAGCCGATTCTGCTGTCCACGACGAACGTGTTACCAGGTCAAGCCGCGACTGGGGCGGTGCCGACGACATCGACGGTCACCTCGATTGAATTCAGGGACACCGGCGTTAAGCTCACGGTGGAGCCTTCAATCAGGCTCGGGGGCGAACTTACCCTGAAAATGAAGATCGAGGTGATTCGTTTGGGTGAACAGGTTACGTTGCAGGCTTCTCCGCCAATTACGCAGTTCAAGTTCGGCAACCGTTCTGCTGAGACAATGCTGAGCATTAAGGATGGGGAAACCATCTTGCTGGGAGGGCTCTTGCAAGAGGAAGATCGGAAAACCAGAGTGACGGTCCCATGGATCGGAGATCTTCCTCTGATCGGGAATCTCATCAGTTCGTTCAAGACAGAGCGAGTCACCACGGAAGTCATCTTAACGATCACGCCCCACATTGTGCAGAACATGATCCCCCCAGGACTCACGTCCCAGACTTTCTGGTCGTGGACCGAGTCCACCTACGCGACGAATCCGATGTTTTCGACTTCTCCGAAAAAAGTATCGATGTCCCTGGGAAATGGCCAGGGGGGAACTGCTCTTTCAGCTACCGGTGCTGCAGCCAAGGGCGCCGCAGAGACGAGCCCCGGCCGCTCACTCTCCCGGTTAGCGGCGCCTGAACCTCTCCTGGCGATTCAGCCTGATGAATCGGCCATTCAATCCGGCAAAGAGATCAAGCTGGCCATCGTTGATGGCCGGATCCGCGCATCGGACGGGAACGTATTCAAACTTGAATATGATCCCAAGATTTTGCAGTTCAAACGCCTTGGAGCGGCAGAGCTTGTCGGCACATCAGATAAGCGATCAGGGGACAATGGAAATCCGGCCGGAACGATCGCCTTTCGGCTTGCGCGCCCGTCTCAGCCAGCGCCGCGATCCATGAGCGTGACGTTCGTCGCTAAGGCGCCAGGGGTTTCCCCGGTTCGCGTTGAACTTGCCAGTTCAGGCGGCGAGGGTCAGGCGCCTTCTTCAGAAATCGGCACGGGAGTCGTGAGAGTCCGGTGAAGGAGGAAGGGCTCACGCTGCTCGAGATCCTCGTCACGATGACGATCGTGGTGATCTTAGCGTCTGTCGCCATGCCGCTCAGCAAGGTGTCGGCCAAGCGCGCCCATGAAATTGAATTGCGCCAGCATCTCAGGGCATTTCGAAGCGCCATTGATACGTTCAAGCTTGAATGGAATCGCGATGGGGACGCCTTGCTCGGACCGGTGTGTGTCAAGAATAAGTTGACGTGCAAAGACGTCACGAGCCCGTACGGCTACCCCAAGTCTCTTGACATGCTGCTCGGGGTGAAACTGACGGGGGAAGAAGCGACTGTTCGGGGCACGACGATCAGACGCTACTTGCGCGTGATGCCGCTGGATCCGCTGACGGGCAAAGCCGATTGGATTCTGCGCTGTTACAAGGATCGACCGAAGCCGTCCAGTTGGTGCGGCGAAGATGTCTACGATGTCATGACTCAAAGTGAGGCAGCTGCGCTCGATGGAACGAAGTATCAGGATTGGTAACCGGTGTGGGGGAAACGAGCCGGGCTTCACGCTCATCGAGCTTATGATTGTGGTGTCCATCATCGGCATTCTTTCCACAATCGCGGTTCCCTCCTATCAGTCGTCACTGACCAAGGCAAGGGAGACGGTGTTGCGGCAAGATCTCTTCACGCTACGCGAGTTGCTTGACCACCATCGTGCCGATCAGGGGAAGTACCCTCCGTCCCTGGAGGGGCTGGTGGTGGCTGGATATCTGCGGGCCCTCCCCAAAGATCCGTTTACGAATTCGTCGAGTTCTTGGCAAGAGATTACCGAACCCACGGAAGGCGGTGTCTTTGACGTGTACTCCGGGTCAGACCTCGTTGGAACGAATGGGATCGCCTATAACACATGGTGAGCAAGCGCGGGAATCCGTTTCTTGGTGGATCTTTGGCGTGGCGTAAGGCAACCTTTGCAAATATGGTATGGGGTACTGCGTCTTTCGGGATGATCGTGCTCGGGATAGGGGTCACGATTGCTTGCAGCCCCCTTGAACCTCTTGTTGAGCCGGAGGTATCGGATCTCCAATTAACGGTGGATACGCTCAAGACTTCTCTCAGGGATGCTCAACGAACGATCGCTGAGTTGCGGGCAGAAGTGGATTCACGGCGCCAGGAGTTGGCCGATGTCCAAATCGCTCGGGCTCAATTGGAAGGACGGGTTCGGGAGACGGAACGCCGATTGGTTGAAGCCCGCCACGTGATCGATCTGCAGCGCGAAGAACTGGCCAGCTCGCGATCTGAGCGAACGCGGGTTGCTCGGGCCGGGGCGGTGTTGCAGAACCAATTGAAGCAGCTTCAAAAGCAGTTATCAAAAATAGGGAAACCGGCGAACGACCGCCGCGGCACAGGGATAGCCCCGGCCAGTATTCCTCCTCCAAAAGGGCGTCACTTGGGACTGACGCCAACCACGTTTGAACAACCAACCCCAACCTCTCCCTTGCTCGTCTCGGTCGAACCAGGCGATACCCTTTGGAGCATCGCGCAACGGCATCGCGTTCCCTTAAAGCGTCTCATGGCCATCAACCAGCTCCACGACAGTCATATCCAAGTGGGTCAAGTCCTCTGGTTGACCAAGCCAGCCGCTACGGGCGAGCGCGTGGAGGAGAAAGCGGATTAACCCTAATCCGGAAATAGTTCCGC
This sequence comes from Nitrospiraceae bacterium, assembly GCA_052389395.1. Lineage (GTDB taxonomy): Bacteria > Nitrospirota > Nitrospiria > Nitrospirales > Nitrospiraceae > Nitrospira_D. Next base: position 5,776 of record JBQTHY010000141.1, read on the forward strand.
AGTTTAGAGGCGTCATGGCCGCGGGTGGCGTGCGAACGGGGCGATGGTCTCACCCACCCACCCCTGCCGCACCAAGGCGCGGTCTTTGACCGAGCGCGCGCAACGCAAGGGCCCCACTGGGGGATGGGTGGAGTGACCACGGTGGGGCTGTTCGTCATGACAGGACCCGCGGAACAGCCCAGTGATAGCGGATTTCTTTTCTGATGAGGGTTGAGTCTCATCTGTCTCCACAGC
>JBQTHY010000142.1:0-7574 GCA_052389395.1 Nitrospiraceae bacterium
TTCGACCGTATAGCCGAAGGCTTGCTGCCGCTGACGGATACTCGGATGGTCGGGCTGCGGGACGTTGAGCGGCTCCGGCAGTTCATCCAGAGAAATTCGGTACTGCGTCACCCAGGAGCGGTAGGGCCTTCGGCTGACGATCTCTGCCTTCACGTCTTCGTCGTCGATGATGCGACCCTCCACCGTGTCCTCGAGAACCATACGGCCCGGCATCAATCGCCCCTTCTGGCGAATTTGCGAGGCATCCATGGGGAGCACCCCCGCTTCGGACGCGAGCACGACGAGTCCGTCCGTCGTGACCTGATAGCGGCAGGGTCGCAACCCATTGCGATCCAGAGTGGCACCGATGAGCTTGCCGTCCGTGAAACAGACGGCAGCCGGGCCGTCCCAAGGTTCTTGCATCGCGGCGTGATATTCGTAAAAGCCGCGACGGTCAAGGTCCATTTGCGGGTTCGCTACCCAGGGCTCCGGGATCAGCATCATCATGGCATGCGGAAGGGATCGGCCTCCCATTGTCAGGAATTCGACGGCATTGTCGAGGCAGGCCGAGTCGCTCTGGCGCTCGTACACGATCGGATAGAGCTTGGCGAGGTCCCGGCCGAAGAGATCTGAATTCAACCGTCCCTGCCGCGCCGTCATCCAATTCACATTGCCCTTTAGTGTGTTGATCTCACCGTTGTGGCAGATGTAGCGGTACGGATGCGCCAGCGGCCAGGTGGGGAAGGTGTTGGTGCTGAAGCGTGAGTGAACCAGGGCCAGCGCGCTCGTCAGGGTCGCATCATTCAGATCCTGGTAGTAGGCCGTGATCTGGTGCGGGAGCAACAGCCCTTTGTACACGATCGTATTGGCCGAGAGGCTGGGAATGTAGAAGTACTCACGGCCTCGAATGGCGGATTCCTTGACGGCCTTCTCGATCCGTTTTCGGATGACGTAGAGTTTCCGCTCGAACTGGGCTTCGTTCAACACATCACGGGCGATGAAGACCTGGCGCATGAAGGGCTCGGTCTTCCGCGCTAGTGCGCCGATCGTGTCGCTCTTCACCGGCACATCACGCCAGCCTAGGAGGCGCGTGCCTTCCTCCTCGACGATCTCGGCGAAGAGCTTCTCGCACTGCCGACGGGAGTCGGCATTCGGCGGCAGGAACAGCTGTCCCACGCCATACTCGCCAGCACCCGGCAGGGTGACACCGGCATCACCAGCCGCGCGCTTCAAAAATTCATGAGGGACTTGGAGGAGGATTCCCGCCCCGTCGCCGGTGCAGGGGTCGCACCCCTGCGCGCCGCGGTGCGTCAGATTTTCGAGAACTTGAAGACCTTTGCAGACGATCTCATGCGACTTCAAGCCCTTGATGTTCACGACGAAGCCGATGCCGCACGAATCTTTCTCGTATTGAGGGTCGTAGAGCCCTTGCTTCGGTGGAAGCCCTGGAATGTTCATCATGCGTATCTCGTGAAAAAGGTAGGTCTTTTCCTGCCGGGCGGAGACCAGACTGAGAGGACCAGAAGACGAAGACTCCCATTACTATTTAGGCAACATCTCTTCACCAATTGTCGCTCACATTAAAGGATGATCGATTCCACTGTCAAGCCGAGGTGATGGAGGTTGGAAGGCTCAGTCCCTTGACTTTGTTTACCCCCTGCCCTACCATCCGCCGCATGGCCCAAGGTCCTGTGATTTCAATCATTCACAGCATGGCGGAGGTATGGGACGCCTATCGCTATGAGCTGGATGCGGTTGAAGATCAGGTCAGGAAAAATCTTGACTCCAGCGTCACCCTCGTCAACACCGTTGCCGCCCACATTTTAAGTGGGGGCGGCAAGCGCCTCAGGCCCCTTCTCCTCATACTCAGCGCCCGTCTTTGCGGCTATTCAGGCAACGATCACCACCAGCTCGGCAGCTTGGTGGAGTTCATCCACACTGCGACCCTGCTGCATGACGATGTGGTAGATGACGCCGACATCCGCCGAGGCAGGAGAACAGCTCGAAGAGTTTGGGGAAATCAGATCAGCATTCTCGTCGGTGACTATCTTTATACCAAAGCAATGTGCCGAGTCGTCGAGTTTCGCAGTCAAGGGATCAATGAAGTTCTGGCCGAAGCCTGCAAGAAGATGGCGGAAGGCGAAGTCCTCCAGCTCTACTACAACGGCAACCCCGCCATGCCCGAGATCGATTACATCAAGATAGTTGAACATAAGACAGCCGGGTTGATCGCGGCCGCCTGTCGCATGGGCGCCATTCTCGCCGACGCCTCTGAGGCGCAACAGGAGGCGTTGTTCCGGTTCGGCCAATATCTTGGCATTGCCTTCCAAGTCGCCGACGATACCTTGGATTACATCGCGAACGGCGAGTCTCTAGGGAAAACAATCGGGCAGGATCTTCGACAAGGAAAAGCGACACTCCCGTTGCTCCATCTGCTGCAACATTGCTCGGAACAAGACCGTCACATGATCAAGGACCGGATGGAAACCAGGACGCTCAGCGCGGCCGACCTGGAACGAATTCTTTCCCTCATGACCGATTATGGTTCGATCGCCTACGCGATGGAGCGGGCTCGAACCTATATCGCTGCGGCTAAGCATGAACTCGACTTCTTTGAAGATAGTTCCGCGCGGCGCGCGCTGGTGGTCACCGCCGATTACATGATTACCCGCGACCGGTAGTCTTTCTTCCCGCCTGCGTCCACCTGGAAACGGCACCGCGCAGGACGAAAGGATCCACCCCTTCCAGTTGTCATCAGACCACCCGACATCCTAACCACTCACCAAGCAAGGGACCATTCATGTCTCAGATTTTTCCGTTTCGGGGCACACTGTATGACACGGCTGTCGTTGGTGACATCAAGATGGTGGTGGCTCCTCCGTATGATATTATTGATGCTGCCGGCCAGAAGGCTCTTCACGACCGGCATGCTCAGAACGTGATCCGGCTGGAATTGGGAATCGACCAGCCCGGCGACAACCTCACACACAATCGCTACACCCGCGCCGCTGCAACGTTACAGGACTGGCTCCAGAGCGGCGTGCTCAAACGGGACAAGCAGCCGGCCATCTACTATCATACGATCGAGTACCTCACTCCCTATTCAGCGCCAGGGGGCCCCACGAAAGTCCTCCGTGGATTTCTCGTGGTCACGAAGCTCGAGGCGTTGGACTCCGGGCACATTTACCCCCATGAAAATACGCGCGCCGCCGCAAAGACTGACCGGTTCAAGCTCATCGAAGCCTGCCGCGCAAATTTTAGCCCCATTTGGTCGCTCTACTCAGACCCGCACGGTCTCATCATCAGACTCCTTGAAGAGGAGGTGAAAGGGAAGCTCGCCCGTTACGACTTCCGGGACGATGCAGGATATCGCCAATGCCTCTGGACCGTGACCGACCCGGCAGTGCTCAAGCAGATCGTCGACACGATGCAGAGCAAACCCCTCTTTATTGCGGACGGACACCATCGCTACGAAACGGCCTTGAATTATCAAACACTCCGCCGTCAACAGGCTGGCTCGCCAGATGGCCTTCAACCCTACGATGGTGTCTTGATGCTCCTAACCCCGATGGAAGATCCGGGTTTGACCGTGCTGCCCACGCACCGGGTAACAACTACCCCGCTCCCCTCTTACGGACACATCAACACGATGTTGGGCGAAACCTTTGAGTTTCAGGAGTTCCCCTATACCACTTCGACACAGGGCTCAGTATATACGCAATTCCTCACCGCCCTGAGGACAAACGGACGGACCGCCCCTGCGTTCGGGATCGCCCTCAAGGGGGGAGATCGGTACCTTGCCCTCACGCTCAAGCCGGCCCATCGCCCGTCTGCCCAGGCCTCACCTCGTACAAAGCTTGACGTCTCGCTGTTGCAACAGCTTATCGTGGCCAGGCTCTGCCCCACCCAGCAAGAACAAGAAGCGATTCTCTTTACCCAAAACGATCGCGAAGCCTTAGATTGGGTGGCCCAGGGAACCGGAACCGGAGCCCTCTTGCTCAATGCCGCAAAGGTCAGTGAAGTCCTCGCGGTCGCAACAGCAAGTGAGCGCATGCCGCACAAATCGACCTACTTTTTCCCCAAGCCGTTGACGGGCTTAGTCATGAATGTAATGGACAACGAATAGGTCAATGGTCAACCGTCATTAGTCAATGGGAGGCATCCAATCCTTTCCTTGTTAAGAACCTTCGCTATTGACCGTTGACCAATGACTCGCATTGCGGGGAGGCACAGATGAAAGCCAAGATTCTTATCGTGGACGACGACGCCGATATCATCACGATGCTGGAGGACCGGTTGCAGGCCTCAGGCTACGACACAGTGACCGCGCGGGATGGGCAGCAGGCCCTTGAACAGATCGCACAAGAGTCGCCTCACCTTGTGTTGCTGGATCTGACTCTGCCCAAACTCTCCGGCATCGACGTGCTGAAACGCCTCTCCCAGTTAAAACAAGCAGACGGCCTTCCTGTCGTCGTCATGACCGCCCACGGCTCGATCCACGCAGCAGTCGAAGCCATGAAGGAAGGCGCATACGACTTTTTGACCAAGCCGCTTGAGAAAGATCACCTGCTCATCGTTATTCGCAAGGCATTGGAACGGGACTCGCTGCAACGGCAAGTCGCCTGTCTCCGTTCCGAAGTCGCCAGCCGCTACGCTTCCATCGTCGGAAACAGTCCGTCCATCCGATCCGTGGTCGAGGCGGCGCAACGGGCCGCCTCATCAGATGCCAGCGTACTCCTACTCGGCGAAAGCGGGACCGGCAAGGAACTCTTCGCCCGATCCATACATCAGTGGAGCCATCGGCACGCCATGCCGCTCATTGTCATCAACTGTGTGGCCTTGACGGAGACGCTCTTGGAGAACGAACTCTTCGGGCACGAGCGCGGTGCTTTCACCGGAGCCGATCGGCAACAGAAGGGTAAATTGGAGATGGCGGACGGCGGCACGGTTTTCCTCGACGAGATCGGGGACATGTCGCTGCCTTTGCAAGCAAAGCTGCTGCGTGTGCTGCAAGACCGCGAATTCCACCGTGTCGGCGGCTCCAAGACCGTCTCAGTGAACATTCGCATTATCGCCGCAACAAACAAGAACCTCCGGCAAGCAGTGAAATCCGGCCAGTTTCGCGAAGATCTGTATTTTAGGCTGAACGTCATCACCCTCACGCTCCCGCCGCTTCGCGAGCGTCGAGGGGACATCGTCCCTCTCGCCCAGTTCTTTCTCGAACGGCATACGAAGGATGCGAAACGCCTCGGCATGACATTTAGTTCCGCCGCCATGGATGCTCTTACACGCTATCCTTGGCCTGGAAATATCCGTGAGTTGGACAATGTCATCGCGCGCGCCGTTGTTCTCAGTCCGAAAGACACTGTCGATCCGGAAATGCTGGCCCTCATGCCCGATGACGCCGGCCTCCGCCGTAGAGCGGAAGGCCAACTACCCTATCTCGATCTGCCCTACCATGAATCGATGGAAGAACATGGCCGATATATCATCGCCCGCGCGATCGAACAGGCTGACGGCAATCAGACCAAGGCCGCAGAATTCCTCGGGCTCCAACGGACGTACCTGGCTCGACTAATCAAACAGCAAAAAGACAAGCGGGACGGAGGAGTGCCGGAACGTGATGAGTGACGAGTTTGAATTCAGCCAGCGTGCGGAGATCTCCACACCGATCAGACAGGCCGATCGCCCGCGAGACGGCGATCTTCCAAGCGAATAAGGCCGGCCCGGGCATCTTGCTCCGCCTGCGCATAGCGCTCAGCAGTTCCTATATCAGACCAGTAACCCTGCAGGTCGTACCCAAGCACAGCTTCACCTCGCTCGATGGCCGCCACGTACGGATCAATGATCGATGAGGCCACACCCTTCGGCACATCCCGCAAGAGCAGGGGGCTCAAGACGTGCACCCCGGCGAACATGCGCGGAGTCGTGGGGACCGAACTTGATAAACCTCTCCCCGTGATGCGCACGATCTGATCGTCTGCCCCCACTTCTACCAATCCCCAGCGAACGGCATCGGGATCTTCCCGCAACACCAGCGTCGCCGCCGCCTTCCGAGCGCGGTGAAATGAGCAGAGCGCGTCCAGATCTAATTCAAAGAGCGTATCCCCGTTCAATACCAGAATAGGTTCCCCTGAAAAATGTGGCTCGGCCTGTTTGATCCCGCCTCCCGTCCCCAGGATCATCGGCTCCCGAGAGTAGATGATCCGGAGACCAAATTTCGAGCCGTCGCCCAGTGCCTGTTCGATCAGCGGAGCGAGGTGATGCAGATTAATGACCACATCGTGGAACCCGTGGCGCTTCAGCAGGAGCAGGTTCCAAATAATGAGCGGGGTCCCCGCGACAGGCAGCAGCGCTTTGGGAATCGTGTTGGTGAGTGGTCTGAGGCGGGTCCCGAGCCCCGCCGCGAGGATCATGGCCTTCATGGGGAACCGTGACCCGTGATGGGTGATGAGTGATGAGTGATGAGTAAATGGCGCCCACATTGTTTTGCGCCCATCACGCATCACCGATCACTCATCACTGTAGCTCAGGTACGTAGGGGGTGAGATGCTTCCGGAGCGGTTCCAACTCAAGATACTTATGGAGATTGCGTTTGACATAGCTCAAAACCCTGGGGATATCTGCCAGGAACTTGCGGTTGCCTTTGACGCGGTCAATGTAGATGAATCGCCCAGCCGCCTTGAGATTGCGCTGGATACTGGTGAGATCAAAAAGGCGGCGGAACGCGGCACGATTGGTCCACACAGAGCGTCGCTCGGCCAGCTGATCGAGATAGTAGGCCACCAGATCGTCCACCAGCGCTTCGTCGAGCTGAATATAGGCATCCCTGAGGAGCGAGGCAAGATCGTAGGTCGCTGGCCCCATTAGCGCGTCCTGGAAATCGATGATACCAAGCCGAGGGCCATCGACCATCAAATTGCGAGAGTGATAGTCACGATGAGTAAAGACGCGGGGCTGGCCCGCCAGAATTTCAGAAATATTTTCGAACTCGCGGCGCACGGCCATCCAATCGTCCGAACACATCGGCTTGCCGCGACGCCGTACGATCCCGTACTCGAGAAAGTGGTCGAACTCCCACATCAGCAATGACACGTCAAAACTGCGGTGAAACGCCAGGCATCCCGGATCGGCCGGTGTTGTCGCTTTCACCTGCAACTCTACCAACACATTGATGGCTTGCTTGTAGCGGGATTCAAGATTCGAAGCATCCATTCGCCTGACCGCTTCCCCCAACGTCACGTCACCGAAATCTTCGAGATACAGCAGCCCGGCTGCCTGATCGTAATAGTAGAGAGTCGGCACCGACAGGCCGGCTTTGGCCAGATGCGACAGGATGTTCAGAAACGGCAACTCGGTAATCTGATGCGTGGTGCCGCTCACGGCCTCTTCAGATTGCTTGAACCCTTCGGGCTCAGCCAACTGCATCAGGATCACGGAATGCGGCGGTCCTCCTGCGACCGCGGCCCGATAGTAGCACCGATTGGACGCATCGCCCGCCAAGGGCGTCATCCCGCGCAGGACCAAGCCGGGAGGAAGATGTGCCTCGATGGTCCGTGCAACGAGTGTTTGATCGGGCGGAGACAGTGGGGTTT
>JBQTHY010000143.1:0-4354 GCA_052389395.1 Nitrospiraceae bacterium
GCATCTTCCGTTGCAGCTACATTGCCTAAACGAAGCGTCATTCGATCTAGGAAACTTTGGCTGATAGCGCCTAGCAAAATAACAAGAGCAATCCTGAAGAACTGGCCTCACCTCTGTGCTCTTACCATGATCTCTCAACCGTCAGTTTTTCTATTACGCCGATTCAACTAGCCGGACGCTCTTCTGATTGTTGTAAGGACTCGGCGTCTTTCCAGACAGACGTGCAGATGCAGAAGTGCATAAAGCTGAATGTAGTCAGCCATGCACTCCAATCACACAACAAGGAGGATATTATGAGTGCGAAGAGTTGGTTCAAGATGGGATTCCTGTCGATGATTGCGGCGACAGGAATGTTCGTGGCGTCGATGGGCTTTGCGGCCGATGCGCATACCACGAGCAAATTCGAAGGCGCGAAGGCCAATACGGGTATGGCCACTCACGGCCGGCAGGGCAACAACGACACGTTGACCTGGTCGGATGAGTTCAAGATTCCCGATACGCCCGCTCCCCACTGGCAAGTGGTGGACTCGAAGGGCAACGTGTTCCTGCTGCAGCGGTTGAAGATCAAGGGCGACAAGGAGAATCGAACGATCACGATTCCCTCTTATGTGCATGATGTCGCCAAGGTGCAGATCTACTGCGCCTGGGCCGAAGCATTGCTTGGGGAGGCGTCCTTCACCAAGCCCATCGTGACAGCCTCCGGCGAAGCACGTGGGAACGGAATGAAGGCCGACAGCGGCATGAAGCACGACAGCATGGCAATGAGCAAATAAAGGCCAGCGATCGGCGGTCAGCAGTCAGCTCTCAGCTTCTTCGGAAGTGTGAGGCTGACCGCTGGCGGCTGAGCCGGTCGTTGAAGCCTGACAGCCATGAGCTCAGAGCAGGGGAGGGGAAAATGATTCGCAGAATGGTGGTAGCAACAATCGCCGTGGCCTTCGCGGCTGGAATTGCCCAAGCCCAATTGATCGAGAAAACGGCGCTGACGCTAGAAGGAGCCAAGACGATCACCGCGGCGGCGGAAGCAAAAGCTTTGGCCGAAGGGGCTCGTGTCGTGATCGCCGTGGTCGACGAAGGCGGAAGTCTCGTGCTGCTACAGCGATTGGATGACACGCAAGTTGCCAGCGTGAATGTTGGGATCGACAAGGCGAGAACCGCAGCAATCTATCGTCGACCCAGTAAAGTGTTCGAAGATCAAGTGAAGAACGGGCGTATATCTGCCTTGGCTTTGCACGGGGCTGTGGCCTTACAAGGCGGCGTGCCGATCATCGTGAACGGAAAGGTCATCGGCGCCATCGGCGTGAGTGGAGAGACCCCGCAACAGGACGAAGACATCGCGATAGCCGGAGCAGCCGTGGCGACCTCATTCACGAAACAATAGCCTGGAGCGATCAGCTTTCAGCTCTGCGATGTTCAACCGAAGCTGACAGCTGATGACTGAAGGCTGCGAGCTCACGATCATAAAGGAGAATCGTCATGAGATACTTCAATCCAATTGTTTCTGGACTACTGATGGTACTGCTGGCCTCACCTAGCTATGCGGAATCAGTCTCGGACAAGCGTGGACTCACGCTTGAAGGGGCCAAGAAAGTCATTGCTGCCACGGTGGCGGAGGCGAAGCGCGTCAACGCACCTGGCGGCTCCATCGCAGTCGTCGATGATGGCGGCAACCTATTGGCGCTAGAACTTTTGGACCAGACCTTTGCCGCCAGTGCAAACATCGCCATCGGAAAAGCGCGAACGTCGGCTCTCTTTAAGAAACCGACGAAAGTCTTTGAAGACGTCATCAAGGGCGGGCGCACTTCAATGGTAACACTGGGCGGCGACCTCCAAAATTTCACCCCGCTCCAGGGCGGCATCCCGCTCGAATGGGAAGGAAAGGTTGTCGGGGCGGTCGGAGTCAGCGGTGCAGCGAATGCACAGCAGGACGAAGAGCTCGCGATCGTTGGCGCTCAATCACTCGACTCCATGGAGATGGCTGGGGGGACCAACGGCAATACCACACTCCCCGTCACGTACATTGAGAGTCAAAAAGTCGCGGCCTCGTTCCAGAAAGGAGCGGTCCTCGTCGGTGACGAGAAAATGATGCACGCGGCGCGGAACTATATGGTGCACGCCAGCCATCGCGACAAAGCCGGCGTTGTCGAGATCCATGAGCTCGATACGGACATCGTTTATGTCTTGAATGGATCGGCTCAGTTGATCACCGGCGGCACGCCGGTCGGTAGCAAGCCGATCGCACCGCATGAATTTCGAGCACCGACGGTGAATGGCGGCGAGACCCGCAATCTGGTCCCGGGCGATGTGATCATCATTCCGAACGGCATGCCGCATTGGTTCAAAGAGGTGGAGGCGCCGTTTGATTATTACGTGGTGAAGGTCCGGTGAGGGCCTGGGGAGGGGTGGCCTCCTCGCTCGCGGAAAGCGCACGCGGGACTCACCAGAATTTGAATTGTGGGCGGTGCTCGTTCCATGCGCGCGGTAGAGGCCAGCCCCTCCCCAGGCCTTCATGAAGAGAAGAAGTGCGATCAAACGGTTTGGAAAGGGAGTGAGAGGATGAAGAGTTGTGTTGTCGTCGTGATGACCGTGCTTGCTATGTCTGTGCATCCATCGTGGGCGCAAGTCACCGGGGATGCGCCAGGTGTGCGGCCTGATGCGATTATAGACTTAATGACCAACGAAGGCATTGCATTGGTCAGGGGCCAATGGCGGTACGGCAACGCAAAGGTCATCGATGTCGATCACCGTAGCCCCGGCGCAGACCTCGCGCCGTCCGGCCCGCCGAACCGGACGCAAGATATCGATCTTCACGCCGGGACCGCAGATTTCGATGATTCAACGTGGGAAGCGCTGCAACCGGGACAATTGGAGGAGCGTCGATCGACCGGCCGCCTCTGCTTCAATTGGTATCGCACGAGCGTCACCATTCCGGAGAAAATCGGCTCGTTTGATCCTACCGGTGCGACCGTTGTATTCGAGATCGCTATCGACGACTATGCCGAAGTCTGGGTCGATGGCAAGTTGCCGCTCGTGCTGGGCCAACCGGGTGGCCAGTTGATCAAAGGCTTCAACGCGCCAAACCGTGTCGTCCTGACTCACGACGCGCAACCGGGACGGAAGATTCAACTGGCCGTATTCGGCATCAACGGGCCTCTGTCGCTTCCACCGGGGAATTTCATCTGGGTGCGCTCGGCCACACTGGACTTCTACAAGTCAACCAAGGTCGGCCCAACCCAGGTTGTGAAAACTGAGATCGTCAGAGTCGATCCCACACTTGACCACATCATTACACCTGGCACCCAGCTCGAAAAGCTCGCTGGTGGCTTTCTCTTCACGGAGGGACCAGTATGGGTTCCGACCACCGCCAACACAACGGGGCACCTCCTCTTCAGCGACCCCAACGCGAACATCATCTATCGTTGGTCACCAGAAGGGCAGGTGTCCATCTTTCGCACGAAGAGCGGCTACAGCAGCTTCAACGTCGGTGAGTACCACCAGCCAGGCTCGAACGGGCTGACACTCGATACTAAGGGTCGCCTCACGATCAACCAGCATGGCAATCGTCGCGTCATCCGTGTAGAACCGCGAGGTAATATCACGGTGCTGGCCGACCGCTACGACGGTAAACGACTGAACAGCCCGAACGATTTGGTTTACCGGTCGGACGGCGCGCTCTATTTCACCGACCCGCCCTTCGGCTTGCCGAAAGTGTTCGACGATCCCCGTAAGGAACTGCCCTATAGCGGAGTCTATTGTGTAAAGGATGGACAGGTAAAACTGGTCAGCACCGATCTCGATGCGCCGAACGGGCTCGCGCTCTCGCCGGATGAAAAGACGCTCTACGTCAACAACTGGAACGACAAGAGAAAGGTCATTCTGCGTTACGACGTGAATCCGGATTGCACGCTCTCGAACAGCCGGCTTTTTGTCGATCTGACCGATGCGCCCGGCACCGATGCGCTCGACGGCCTAAAGGTCGATCAGAAAGGCAACGTCTATTCAACCGGCCCTGGAGGGGTGTGGATCATGTCACCGGAAGGAAAGCAGCTCGGGCTCATTAAGGGGCCGGAGGATCCGCACAATATGGCTTGGGGCGACGACGACGGCAAGACGCTCTACATCACCGCGCTCACGGGGATCTATCGCATCAGGTTAAACGTTGCTGGGGTGCGACCATGAAGCGAGTTGCCTCAAGACTGTGGACCATTCTCGCGCTGATAGCTCCCTTGCAGGGGGGAGTCGGATGGTCTGAGACTGTAACGGCCACCATCACCAGACTTGATCCCCGTTTCGACAGGTTAGTGCCGCATGATGCCAAACTGGAGATGATCGCAGATGGATTTACCTGGGTCGAAGG
>JBQTHY010000144.1:0-24852 GCA_052389395.1 Nitrospiraceae bacterium
TGACGCAGGCCAATCTCGCGCGATCTGCAACGGTCCAAGAACTCCGCGCGTCGCTGGCGAAATGGCGTGGGCCTATTCTTGAAGCGTCTCTGCCTGCTGAGGCGTTGCTGGTAGCGAGGAAACGGGCGACATCCAGAGATCTGATTTGTGTGGCTGGTTCGCTCATGCTGCTTGGCGACATCAAGGCGGCAGTGCGTGGCTGTGGGCTGTCACCGATTCGGGGCTAGCATGGCAGATCCTTGTGCGTGGATCTGTCGGCGGTTTCTTCTTGTCTTGGTCGCGCTTCTGGCTCTCTCCCCCCTTTCTGTCCTGGCTGCAGCGAAACAGGTGGGTGCTGGAGGATCGTCTTCCGGTTCTCTTCCTCTCGAGATCACGGCCGCCCGCATCGACTATCGCCAAGATCAAGAGGTGTACGAGGCCGACGGGTCTGTCGTGATTCAGCAGGGCGCGATCAAGCTGACGGCGGACCATGTCACGATCCAAGTGCTGCCGGGAATCCTAACTGCCACCGGCCATGTGCATTTGACCGATCCCCAGGCTGATGTCACTGCCGAACGGCTGGAGTTAAACGTGAATACCGAGGCCGGCGTGGTTACGCACGGGCAGCTCTACATACCCGCCACCAACACCCTGGTGTCGGGCCGGCTCATGCAGCGATTCTCTGAATATCACTACAGAGTGAAAGAAGGCAGCTTTACAAACTGCGATGCGCAAGAGGGAGTAGTGCCGGCCTGGCGCATACGTTTTGACGATGTTGATCTCGCAATCGGGGATACCCTGGCATTCAAGGGCGGCTGGTTCTGCGTGAATGATGTGCCCACAATTCCTTTGCCCAGGCTGTCTTATCCGCTGGGCAGGCGGAAAACAGGGTTTCTGATTCCCTACGTCGGCTACGACAGCCGATTTGGAATTCGTGCGCAACAGAGCTTTTATTGGGCCATCAACCCGAGTCAAGACTTGACCGTCTCTCCGTCTTACTACAGCAAATTAGGGTATGGGTCTGATTTCCAGTATCGGTATGTCTTGGATCGAAAGTCTCGGGGACAGTGGTTTGTGAGCTATCTCCAGCAGACGGAGCTTCCCAATGGTGAAGGCGAGAAAGGGGCGCGTGCGCTCATCACCGGATCTCACGCCCAACACATCACCGATTCGCTGCAGCTTCGAGCTCACGCGAATCTGGTGACCGATCGCGACTATCTGCAGCAGTTGAGCAATTCAGGTACGCTACGAGCGTTACCGAGCAACGAATCCAATGTCTTGGCGATCCAACGCTTGCCTTATGGCCAGCTGTATCTGAAGGGCCAATATCTCCAACCGTTGCAGGCCGGCGGGGAAGAGACGTTTCAGCGTCTGCCTGAGACGGGCTACAGCCTTCCCAATGTTTCGCTGTTCAATTCGCCTCTCTTGTTCGGCATGGGAGGGAACTACGTCCACTGGTATCGCAACCAAGGGTTTACACTCAATCGGGTCGACGTGGTTCCGGGCATCTCTACGAATGTGATCGATCTTGGTCATGTGGTCGGCATCACGCCCCAAGCCAAGTTCCGCGAAGTGTTTTACTCCAGAGGCGCGCAATCCAATGAGGCGCAACATCGGGAAACCTTCTGGGTGGGGGTTGATGTGACGTCGAAGCTGACACGACGCTTCGATCTGGGCAATGGGGGCAGCATTCTGCACACGATGGAGCCCAGTGTTATATATGAGTATGTGCCGGAGACAGATCAATCGGAGCTGACTCAAATCGACGAGGTGGATGACTTGCCGAAGAAGAATCTCTTGACCTATGCCTTGCACAGCCGACTTTTGGAACAGGGCAAGGACAGCGTATTCAACTGGTTAGACCTCACCGTGGCGCAGAGCTATCATGTGGGCGCTGTGCAGACGAGCGCGCGCGATTTTACGCCTGGCGTCAATCCTCCATTGGGCTCCACTACGCAGCCGCTGCAACCTGCTACCGTCGCCATTCAAGGTAGAAAATTTTCCGATATCTGGATGCGGGTAGTAATCGGCAATACCGAGCCGCAAATCACACAGGCTCAGCGGCCGCCCATCAATCAGTATGTAATGATCGACGCTTTCTTCGATCCTTACGGAGGCACAGTGAGTCAATTCAACACCGACTTTCGACTTCAAGAGGCCACCAACTGGTACGTCGAAGTGGGACAGCGATTTACCCGGGACGGCAATCGGGTGAGACGAGGGGATATCTGGAACGCCATATCGTTCAATGAGGTATATGCGCCGACGGATGAAATTCAGTATGTCACGGCAGGCGGCGGATTCCGCACCCCCTGGGGATGGACCATCGGCGCCAAGGCCTACTACGATGTCAAGAACGGAACGAGCCGGGAATATGATGTCGTCGGCCTCTACCAGAATCCCTGTAAGTGTTGGTCCCTGGGGCTCTACTATTTAAGATTCCCCGACCGCGAGCAGTTCAACTTCATGCTGAACCTCACAGGTATTGGCTGGACCGAGAACGCCGGGACAGCCGTCATGAGAAAAATTCTGGCACCATTGCTTTGGGGCGAGCGTGGATTGCCATGGAAAACACCCGGTGGGCCGTATGGTCAACCACAACAAATCTCTTCACCCGGTGATGTGCGGGCCGGGAGCAAATAAAGAATAGATGCTGGGGTTGGACGAAATCCGATCAGGCCATGTACCCAAGTGATTGGGTGTCTGCATTTCTCAACGGCCGCAGCGGCAGCTACGCAATGAGATGCGCAGCTGACGCCGGCTTGCGGATTCAGTAGAAGCAATGGCAGACACAGTGCCGGATGAATGGTGGCTCGCCGTACAACTCGAGGAAGCTTGGTAACTTCCACGCAGCTTCAGACATTGACACCAAAAACGATCGTGGGGTACGATGCGCTCCGCGATTCACGCGTGAAAATGTCAACTCTGGAGGAGGGCGCAGACGTGGCTGGGACTATCTTGAAGGTTGAAGATTCCACCTGGGATGCGGAGGTGATAAAGGCTGCTGAGTTAGTAATGGTCGACTTCTGGGCCGTGTGGTGCGGGCCCTGCCAAATGGTTGCGCCCATCGTCGATGAATTGGCCGAGGAATATGCCGGCAAGCTCAAGGTGCGAAAACTGAATACCGACGAGAACCCAGAGGTAGCCGGCCGCTATCAGGTGATGAGTATTCCCACGATTCTCTTCTTCAAGAACGGCCAGCCGGTAGAAAAGCTTGTTGGGGCCAGACCTAAGCGCCAATTCAAGGAAGTGATTGATTCCCTCTTGGCCCAGCATGCAGGGACTGCCTAGAAACCGGCGCCGCAGCCATGCTCACTGAGCTGCGCATCTCCAATTTTGTCGTTCATGAGCAGCTCAGTCTGAGCCTCGAATCAGGATTTACCGTTTTGACCGGAGAGACAGGGGCGGGTAAATCGCTCCTGATCGACGCCATAGCCCTCCTCGTTGGGGGACGGGCTTCGAGCGACCAGATTCGGTTCGGTGAGGACGAAGCACAACTCGAAGCCGCCTATCACATTCCACCCCAGCATCCCATCCTCGAGCGGCTCCGCGCCAAAGGGATTCTTGGGCTGCAGGACTCCCAACTCATCATCAGACGAGTGATTGCCCGATCAGGACGGAACCGGGTGTATCTCAATGGAGCGATGAGCCCAGTCCACGTACTGGAAGAGTTCGGAGGCACGCTGGTCGATATTCACGGCCAGCACGACCAACAATCGCTGCTTTCCACCTCGATCCAGCTTGACGTGCTGGATGCGTTCGGTCGTCTCCAGGAAATACGGGGAGAATATCGAGCGGCCTATGGTGAATGGACGCGATCCCGTGAGGTACGCGCCGAACTCGCCGAACAAATTGAACAGGTAACCCAGCGCCAAGACTACTTGAAATTTCAGCAACAGGAGTTGGACGACGCTGCATTACGTGCGGGTGAGGAAGAGACGCTGCAGATTGAGCGGCGCCGGTTGGGGTCATCGCGTCGATTGGGCGAGCTGGCGTCGGAGGCCCAAGAACGGATACAGGCCGATGGTTACGGGATCTTACCCAACCTGGCACTGATGGAACGGGCTTTGGGAGAACTGACTCAGATTGATCCTGAAATGCAAGGAGCCGTTCGACTTGCAGCCGATGCGAAGGTGCTTTTGAAGGAGGTGGCTGACGGCCTCCGTGGCTACGCCGATCGCTTGGATACCGATCCCATGCGATTGGCCGCGATTGAGGATCGATTGGCCGCGATTCAGAAACTGAAGAAGAAATATGGTGGAACGGTTGAAGCCGTTCTAGAGACTCACTGCCGAGTGAGGGAGGAACTCGAGCGCCTCCAGCACTCGGACGTCCAGCTTGAACAGTGTGATCGTCTGATTCGTGCGCAGGGGCAGAAGGTCTCTCAGTTGGCGCGGCAGCTCTCCATCAAACGGACGGAAGCAGCCAGGCGGATGACGAAAATGGTACGTCAGGAACTGGGCGCACTCAAGATGGGGCAGACGCAGTTCATGATTCAGATTGTGACGAGCGAAGGTCATGACGCCTATGGCATTGATGGGGCGGATCGCGCAGAATTTTTGCTTTCTGCCAATGTGGGCGAGCCTCTAAAACCGATTTCTCGCGTCGGATCCGGAGGGGAATTGTCTCGGGTGATGTTGGCGTTGAAGTCTGTTCTCGCGGATGTGGACCAAGTGCCGGTCCTTATTTTCGATGAGATCGACGCCGGTGTCGGAGGAGCGGTTGCGGCGGCGATTGGGAAACGGTTGCGGGCTTTGGGACGCTTCCATCAGGTGATTTGCATCACCCACCTGCCGCAGGTGGCTTCCCAAGCGCAGCACCATGTGTGTGTGGAGAAGTCACTGGTGAAGGATCGAACAGTGACGACTGCGCGATCGTTGACCGGGATGAGTCGGGAAAGCGAGATCGCTCGCATGCTCGGAGGGGAAACGGTTACCAAGAAGGTTCGAGAGACCGCAGCAGAACTTATTGCCGGAGCCAATGACTAGACTGGGTCTGGATGAACGAAGTTACGCTTCTGAAACACTGGTCGGCGCCGCTGCAATGGCCATGGCGGGAAGAGAAGCCTTGCATTCGTTCACTACCCGAGTGAACAGGTCCGTCAGCATCGGGTCGAAATGCTTGTGAGACTGGAGCGAAATCTGATGCATCGCATCGTCAATCGACAGGGGAGGGCGACCAGGGGTTTCCGCCGTCAGATGGTCGAAGACTTGCGCAATGGACACTATGCGGGCCAGCAGGGGAATGCCATCGCCCTTGAGTCCGTGGGGATAGCCTTGCCCATCCCACCGCTCATGATGGTATGAGACTATCTGGCCTACCTCAGCCGGTAATCCTAGAGGAAGGATCATGTGTGCCCCTCTGTCCGCGTGTTCCTTACAAGAGGCCGCTTCGCCCGAGGAAAGATCCTGCTCATCACAGAATCTGTAGGACGTCAGGCTGATTTTCCCAATATCATGAAGAAACGCTCCCATAGCCAAGGATTTTTGCTCAACGATCGTGAGATTGAGACGATTAGCCAGCAACGTGGAATAAAAGCTCACTCGGCTCGAATGATTCAGCAACTGCCGGTCTTTCGCTTCGAGAAGATCCGATAGCAAGGGAAGTAGATCTTGGTCTTCTTG
Organism: Nitrospiraceae bacterium; assembly: GCA_052389395.1. Lineage (GTDB taxonomy): Bacteria > Nitrospirota > Nitrospiria > Nitrospirales > Nitrospiraceae > Nitrospira_D. Next base: position 5,604 of record JBQTHY010000144.1, read on the forward strand.
GTGGACGGCGGCGCTGCCTTGTGCGTTCTTGCCGATAGCAAAATAACCAGCTTTGAGTGTCTGCCACGCACGGGCGCTCTCTTGGTCCGATCCCCAAAGTTCAGATGACGTTCGAAGAAAGTTTCGGATAAAGTCGAGCCGTTGCTTTTTTTCAAGAGTCTGGGTAATCAGGGTAACGAGCTCTATCACGTTAAATGGTTTGAGCAGGTACCCGGCTGCCCCATGGCGGATCCCCTCCATAGCGGACTTCAGGCTCCCATATCCCGTGACGATAATGACCTCCACATCAGCATGATCATGCTTGATATCCTGAAGAAGGTCCATGCCTTGGCGATCCGGAAGTTTCTGATCGAGGGTAATAAGATCGATAGGCTGCTCATTGAGAACTTCAAGAGCCGCCTTGGCATTCTCCGCTGATCGTACGTTGAAAAAGGGGCGCAGAATGACTTTGAGGGCATCGCGAGGGCCTGCTTCGTCGTCCACGACGAGCACGGTTGGCTTTGTCCTCGTCTGTTCGGTTACTGCGAGAATGTTCATGCTCTTCATGTACTCTTAACTACGTACTCTGTCAAGCAATTCCTATTCCTTTTCCAGGGGATAGGGGGAATGTGACAATAGAAAGGGTCGAGCCTCCGTAGAAGGACTATATATGGTCTACTCAAGCGCTGGATTGCTCATTCTGCTGCGCGGGCCGAAACGTCGTGAGTGGGATAAACCACGCAACTGATTGAAGAGGTGTGTTATTCCTGCACTGACAGCTCTGGCTCTTGGCTGGTGCCATTGTCCGGACGGCCAATGCCGAGGGTGTCCATGCGGTATTTCAGCATGCGTCGACTGATGCCGAGTAGATTTGCGGCATGGGTCTGCACGTAGTTGGTTCGCTTCAGCGCATCAAGGATGATCTCCCGTTCGAACTCCATTACCGCTTTTTCTAGAGACATCCGACCGGCTAGCGTATCGTCGCGAAGTGAGGATGATCGGGAATCGCTCTTGAGGATCATGGGTAAATGGTCCGGGGTGATCTGGCTGGCATTTTGCGACCAGATGAAGGCTTGCTCGATGACGTTCTCCATTTCACGGACATTTCCTGGCCAGGGATAGCGTGTCAGCAGTTCCAAGGCATCCTTCCCAAACTCAATGTGTGGACGCTTTTCTTCTTCAACCCGCTTGGCGAGGAAATGCTTGGCGAGGAGCGGAACATCTTCGCCTCGCTCCCGGAGAGGGGGTAGATAGAGTGCGATTACGTTGATGCGATAATACAGGTCTCTGCGGAACTGTCCCTTCCGGACAAGTTCATCAAGGTTCTTATTCGTCGCGGCCACGATACGGACGTCGACTTTGATCGATTGGACGCCCCCGATTCTGGTAAACTCTCGCTCTTGAAACACGCGCAGGAGCTTGGCCTGCGTGACGGGGCTGAGATCGCCGATTTCGTCGAGGAACAATGTCCCGGTGTTGGCCAGTTCGAACTGGCCGACTCGTCGCGCGGTGGCGTCCGTGAATGCGCCCTTTTCATGGCCGAATAGCTCGCTTTCGATCAGCGTTTCAGGCAACGCCGCGCAATTCAGCGCGAGAAACGGCCGTTCTCGTCGAGAACTGTTGTAGTGCAACGCTTTCGCAACCAGCTCTTTGCCCGTTCCGCTTTCTCCCGTAATCAGGACGGTCGTGCGACTATCGGCTACCTGCTCAATTTTTGCGTAAATCTCCTGCATACCCCGGCTCTTGCCGATCAAATTGTGAAAGGCATAGCGCTGGACCACCTGGTCTCTCAGCTGTTTGACCTCACGTTCCAACTCGAGGGAGTTCAACGTTCGATCGACGACGATGCGCAATTCCTCGACGTCGAACGGTTTCGACAGGTAGTCCGCCGCTCCGAGCTTCATCGCATCGACCGCGGTCTTGACGGACTTGGTGCCGGTCAGCATGATGACCGGTATCGCCCTGCATTCCGAGCGGAGAGTTTGGAGGACAGCCAGTCCGTCGGTTCCCGGGAGTATAACGTCGAGTAGGACGAGATCTGGTCCTTCCTTCCGAAAGACATCAAGCCCTTCCTGCGCATCTCCTGCCTGAAAAATCTCGTAGGAAGGCTCCAGGACCATCTTGAGAGATGTACGAACCCGTGCTTCGTCGTCGATTAAGAGGATTCGTTTCTTCGTAGTCGAATTATCCACGGCGGTCCTATATCATGTCAGGCGAGGGACGGAAGATTGATCCAGAAGGTCGTTCCAACCCCTTCCGCACTCCGCACTCGAATCTCGCCCTGGTGCTCGCGAATGATCTGATGGGCGATAGTCAGCCCTAACCCCGTTCCTTCGTTTTCGCCGCTCGTGTGTTTGGTGGTAAAGAAAGGATCGAAGATGTGTTCCAGATTGACGGCTGAGATCCCATGCCCCGTATCTTCAACCTCGATTTGAACCCAGGCGTTGCCCTCCGGCCTCATAAGTTTGGTGGTCCTGATCCGAAGGATACCGCCTCGCTCGCCGATTGCGTCCATCGCATTCAGGAACAAGTTCAAGAGAACCTGCTTGATTTGTTGCCGATCTAACATGACACGAGGAAGCTCAGACGCCAACTCTTTTTCAATCTTGATCCCTCGGCTGTCCGCCTTGACCTCGATAAAGTAGAGGCAGGACGACACAATGTCATTCAAGTCCTCGTCCGTCAGTTTGGGTTCCATGTAGCGGGCATAATCGAGAATCTCCTGGATTAGGCGCTCGATGCGATAGACATCGTCGAGCACCACCCGGCTGAAATCTCGAATAAATTCAGTATCATCTTTCCGTTCAGGTGCGAGCTGGATGAAGGTCTTGATCGAGGTCAGTGGGTTTCGGATTTCGTGGGCGAACCCTCCGGCGATAATTTCCAACGAACGTAACCGGTCAGTCCGCCGCATCAGGGTTTGCGACTGGTGAAGATCTTCGTACACGAACATCGAGTCTAATGCGTTGGCCGCGCCCTGAGCCATGGCCGTCAGGAGGTCCATGCTCTCGGCGTCTGAACAGTCTGATGCTGGCCCTGATTGAAGCAAGACGAAAGCGAGCAATATTCCCCTATTCACGAGGGGGATGGCAATAGTGCTGCGAAGATTTTCAAGAATGGCTGGCAGTTCGTCGTCCGTGGTTTTCGAACGTGTACCATGAGCGAGCGCGGACTTGTCGAGAATTTGTTGGTGATGAGCAAGTTGGCGCACAAGGGGGTGATCCAGAGGCACAACTGATGGAGTGGATTCCGCATGGGCCGATCCCTGTGCGGCGAGGCGACGAAAACGTTCGCCTTCGTGCTCGAATAGGTACAGAGAGCCCTGCTGACACTGCGCCACTTCCGATAAGCCCGAAAGAATACGTTCCCCAAGCACGGGGAGACTCGTGATGTGCCCTATGTCCCGGGCAAACAGTGTGAGACGTTGGAGCGACTCTGTGCTTGATCGGGCAGCCACCGTCTGTGGTGAAGAGCGGTCCGTCATAACGATTTCGGAATCTTGATCGGTCTCCTCACGCTATTGCGTGGTCGAGAGTGCTGAAGATTCTCATGGAGGGAATCGGGCCGTCACCAGGCTGGAGTATACACGGCGGACATTGTTTCAGCCAGTGGATTTTGCCTTCTGGGCAACAGCCAGGAGGAGCTGGCCGTCGAGGGTAGGGACAATGCGAAGCGGGCGAGCGTCGGCATGGACCAGAAGGCGAGCCAGTTCATTGCGTTCATAACTATGGAGGAGGCCGTGGCGAATGGCTTCACGTAGGCGACCCAGGTAGTGAAGGACGATCTGAGCGGGGGTGCTGACCTCATCTTGTCCCGTGGCACACAGGTGGCGGCGAAAGATGGCTGAGAGATCAGTATGCGGTTGAAAACAGGTAGCGACTATCGTCCCTTCTGGGTGCAGCGCACGGAGCGCATGTCGCAGACTGTTGAGAGGGGAAGGGACAAAGGCGAGAGAGAGGTGGTACAGGATGCGTCCGATAGAATGTTCCTTGAATGGAAGTGGAGAGTCCCAGTCAAACCTTAGCCATCTCGACTCAAGCAGTTGGGTGGGAGAGACGGTCGCCGCAAGAGTGGCGGTCAGTTCATGAACGAGCGCATAAACGAACTGTTCGGCAATCTTCAGGGATTCATGGGACAGTCCAAGCCCGAAATAGTGAAGAGAACCGGCTGATGGCCCGCTCCGGTGCGTCGACTGGTACGCTAGGTTCGTCAAGATCACGCGTGCGAAGTCACTCTGTCCGCAGCCGATATCGAGAACGGTCATGCCTGGTTCAAGAGGGAGGACGCGGCGGTAGAGTTCGTCTTGCAACGCCCAGTAGTCGGGCAGGTTTCCCAGCTGAGGGAGTTGGGCCAGACGAGCCACCCAGAGTGCGTCGCGTGCGGCCTGGGACACATGGTGGCGAATGCGGATGCGCTCGTGTTCCAGCTGTTGCTGGTGGTGAGTGTCTCGCGGAGTCGGTTCGCGCATCTCAATCGAGGAACGGTCGCCGGCGCCCGCGGCTGAAATCTGGGTCAAGATCGTCCGAAACGATGCCGTATGACGCTCGTCGTATGTACCGGATTCACAGGAAACCTCGGCCTGCAACGGCACGACAACATGGCTTGTTCCCAGTGCGCGGAGGGCCTGGTCTAGGGGGCCGAAGGCATGTTCCACAGGGCGATGCTTTCCGGGAGACCTTAGTATGGTCGGCGGGCTGGCCAGGGCCGCGAGATCCGCGGTCGTCGTGGCTAGGTCCACATACTCGCCTGCGATTGCGTCACTGACGAACTGATCGAGGTTTACGTTGAGGCCCCAGAGGTTGGCTACGCCTCTTCGAAGACCATGCCGATGGTCTGTCACCACATCATACCGGTATGTGGTTGAGAGGGCGGTCTGCACATCGAGGACGGGATTGAGCAGGAGAAGATGGTCGGCTGCCCGGCTCCGTGCCATCACTTTCAGAGCCACCCGTGCGGCGATGTCTTCGGAGAGGACGGTCAGTGGGGCGGTGGGCCAGGTGGTGCGGGTAAACTCCAAGACGTTTTGAAGGTCAACCTGCATGCTGCGCATGGTGGTCTGCAGGACATCCCCATCGCTTTGGCCCACGTGATTCGTGTGGTCGTAGCGAAGGACGCGGAAGCGGTTGGCGGCGAGGAAAAACGAGAGCGGTAAGTAATCGGTCTGCGTCTGTCCGAATCCCGGGACGATGATGACGATCGGAGTGCTTGGTGAAATTTGGTGACGGGCGTGGTCATCCGTGACAGCAATGACCTGATGCCGTGCGTTTCGGCATTCTCGTCTCGCGCTGACGATCGACGAGCGGCCGACGATTCCCTCAAGATCCATGGAGGATCCGATGTGCTGCGCGACCACGCGGTTGATCTCTCGTTCTGCGAAGGGCGTCAACTGGACAAAGCGGACGCCGATGCGTTGTCCCGGTTGCGATGGACCAGGCTTGAGTTCAGAGGGGGTCGTATGATCTGGAATGCTCCAGACGATGCGAGCGGTCAGAATTGCCTCCGGGGCGTCCGGTTCGTGGGCTCTCGGTTGGTCGAGCGGTCCGGTCGCAGAAAAGTAAAGCGCGATCACGTCGTCCACGATCCCTGGGGCCTGTTTCATCTGGAGGCAGGCGCCGATGCGGCTGAAATTTACGACGAGTCCGAGGGGACGACGGGCAGTTATGTCGAGCGTTGGAGTATTGATGCGAACAGGCAGCGCGACACGGACTCTGACTGCCTCACGATGATCTGAGCCCCGGAGGTCTGTCTCCACGAGAGGTCGGCTGAGCTCGTTCGCATCATCAGGCAGCGAGAGCAGGGCTTCGAGGGACAGGGAGAGGGAGCGCTCGCGCGCCTGATCGATGAGCGACGCGAGTACGTTCTGTTCGATGTCGTTCAGGGCGGCGAAGGAGAATGCGAGGCGCGAGTTATGCGGCTGGGTAGCAGTCTGGTATGGAGCCTCTCCCCGATCATAGGCGGTGGCTTGTAATTCCAGCATCCCAACGGCGGCCTTGAGGATGACGTATGCAGGCTGCTGGTCGAACGATGGGAGCAGGCCCTCAACGTCCAGTGCGGCTCCTCCGGGACCGAGATTCGTAACGGTTCCCTCGCGCATCGCGTTCCCGATTGTAATGCGTGCGGGGAGATGGACAGGCGCCCGTATGCTGGTTCGGCGATCGGGCAGGGGTTTCGACGGTGGGGCAGAGGGGAGAAGAGCGGTCGATGGTGCGGTTGGTGCCGGAGCCTGAGGGAGCGTTGACGGTAACGGTTCTACTGGTATCGTAATCGGGGAGTCGGGAAGGGTTGGTGGAGGGAGGGGCGAGCGCGTTTCGGGCGTTAGCCCCACTGGAATCCAAATTCCGATGGACAGCATACCGCCGACGGGAGCCAGGAAATCCAAGCGGCCTCCCAGTTGCTTGACCAATGCATAGGCTTGAAAGAGGTCGGCCGCTTCTTGAAGCGGGGGGGCCTGATCGGTGGCGACGAGATCGGTTTCCTCGATATGGATTTTCACTTCAGCAGGAGGCATTGGCGGAAAGAGAGTCAAGACCGGTTCTATCCGAGCACCGGTTGGACCAATGGGGGCTGTGCTGATTCTGAGTCGGTGATGGCTGCCCACGGCGGTAACATAACGTTGGGCATGCGAGAGCAGAATGCGCAAGAGTTGCGTCGTGGCGTCGAGGCTTCCCGTGAACGGCGGCAGATTCGACGCGTACCGGCGTTCGATTCGGTCCGTGTTCAGAAGAGGGGGCTGCATCGTGCCCAGAACGGTATCAATGACGTCGTTGATGGTGTCTCGATGAACTCCCGTTTCCGCCACAGTTTGGCCGAGTTCTTGTCCTCGACGGACGGCTTCGCTGGCGTGAAGCAGCAGTGATTCGACCTGTTCATCGAGACGGGCCTCTCGGATGGTCCCGAGTATTCGCTGGGACTGGGTTAGGACGGCAGCAAGAGGAGCCTGAAGGTCCTTGGATAAGATCGACAGACGCTGTGCCATGGAGACGAGCCGATCGGTTTCCCGGACCTGCTGCTCAAGGTGGAGGATGGTCTCGTCTTGATGGCGAATGCGTGAGATGTCGCGGACGAGGCCCAGCGTGCCGAGGAATTTTCTGTGCGAATCGTAGAGCCCTCTGGCGCTGATCTCCGTCCTGATGCGAGTGGCGACTGGTTTGTCGCGGGGCGCCTTGCGGGCCAGTTCCATTTCAATTCGCCGAGAGGCTCGGGTTCCTGTCCGGCGATCATCAAAGCGATGCCTTGCGCGATCGATTTGATCAGGCGGGAATATGGCGGTATAGGGGGAACCGGCCAATTCTTCCGGTGTATAGCCCAGTAAATCGGTAATGGAGGGACTCAGGTAGACGAAACGGCCTTCCGCATCGAGTTCGTACAACACATCAGCCAATGTATCGACCAGCCGACCGTAGCGTTCCTGGGTTCGTTCGAGGGTGGAGCGTAACTCACGTGTTTCGAGGGTTTCTTTTGTATAAAGCACCAGCTCGGTCAGGAACGCGGGGGATTTTTTATAGAGCAGAAAGTCTGCTCCGGCTTGTAGGGCGTTCAGGGCAGCGGCAGAGTCGCTGCGGTCGGTCTGCAGTACCAGAGCTGCGTAGGGAGCGAGTCGTTTCAGCTCAGGAAGGACAGGTGTCGTGCGTTGTGCGACCAGGCGTTCATCGATGAGAACGAGATGCCACGGCGCCCGAGGCGCCCACTGGAGTCCTTCCTCCAGAGAGTAGACAGCTTCAACCCGACAGCCAGGGAAAAACCCGCGGAAGCTAAGTGTAACAAGTTTGTTTTCTTCAGCGACTTCGTTGATGAGGAGAATGGTAACAGGCTCACTCTGAGGCATGAAGCGATTCCCGGTGTTTCTGGGCAAGTTGAAGAAGCCCAGTCCCAGAGATCAAGGTGTTGAGGTTGTTCCTCTGCGTGGAGGCGACCTATGCTCTTGTTGCTCCAGGCAAGAGGACATGGGCCGATGAACCCGATCTGGCGTTGCGACTTGAATACCATAATGGCGGGTGGGAAACACAGACCGGTGACCGTCTTCTTTCGTAGGGGAAACCAAATGCCAGGACGGTTTTGAACGAACAATTTTGGACAGATGGCGAGACGTCTACGGCCGGCGATGCCGCCGGACGAAATCGAGAATCAGGGCACGAGAGCGGCGGTGCCATTCTTTGGTGGGCAGCTTCCCGGGGTCATGTAGAGCAGATAGTTGCCCATGCCGTGATGGGGCTCTTCTTTCTGCAGTGGATGGTGATGCACCATCACCATTTCATAGTCGTCCTCCTTGGTGATGGGGAAGCCTTGACTGTCTTTATAGACTTGATGGGGTTGGAATTCGCGGAAGGTGCCGTCTTGATCAACATCCGGAACGGTTCGCAGCAGGGTCTGGTTCCTGGTCTTGTTCTCAAGAGCAATCAAGAGGAGTTCATCGTGACCGTGTGGATAGGCAAACTTGACACAGCCGTCCATGCGAAACTTCAAGGGTGCTGTGTGGACCTGGACACCGGGTCTAATCTCGATGCCTTCGTCCGTCTGATCCGCTGGTCGTTGGCCGAACTTGCTGTAGCAGACAATGTTGACCCCTACCTGATAGATATCCAACTCCTTCACCGGTTCGGATTTTGGCGCAAAGTACATCGTGAAACTTGCCATAACATCTTTCGTGGGAGGGGCCTTGTGATAGAACGCGACGACGGTCATTAAGCGGTCGCTCTTCGCTAGCTTCACGCCATATCCGTCCGGGAACCGGGTCTCGGTCATCTCCAGGCCCGCACCCCCGAAGAACAGGGGCTCGCCGGGGCAGGAGACGCTGGGCTTAGTGTTATTGATCATCAGGATATGATGAAGGAAGTTTTTGGGGAGTTCCTTGCCGTCCTTGGTGAAGAGGGCCGATTTGAAGCCCACCAGGTGCTTATCTTCAGGAAGTTGGAAGTGGTACCTGGGCATGGAATCGCCCATGTCGCCGTCATGGCTAGTTGGGAGATCGAGGGGACCAAAGGTCAACGTAGCGGAATCCTCTCCGAAAGCGATCTTCGTGGCTGCCTGGTTTTTCAACGTGGGGATTGCATGATGATCATGACCCCCATCGCCATAGACCGGTGACCCCATCAAGAATACGATCAAAACAGCGAGGATCCAGTGCATAAAACCTCCGACAGGAAATAAAGGTTCGGACGACGTCTCAAAACGGATGCGACGATTTACTTCCACGCACCGGTAAAAGGGGTGGTCATTGGCCATTGACCGGTGGCGTCAGTCGCTTCCAGTGGTAGGTGCCGCCATGTTCACGTGGAGGGATATTCTTGTGATTTTCTACTCGAGTGTACCACCAGATTCCCTTCGCCTGAGTGCCATCCTCTGAGAGGAGGACCTCAAAGCCTCCTTCGCGATCATTGCCGGGCTGCTGCCAGGTACCCTCCCAGAGCCGATTTGCAAACTTGGTGGTGACGAATCGCCCGCCATGTTGAGTGTAGGGACCGTTGCCGTTTTTGTCCAAGGTCGCTGTGTAGCGTTTGTCATCCTCGACTTCGAGAATGTCCCACTCTCCGCTGAGGTCTGGTGTCGCTGAGGACGACACGTTGCTGACGAGATGCTGTTGCGCGGCGGCGACAGACGGCTGAGCGACCGGACCAGCTAGCTGAGCCGTTCGAAACGATTCGTGCCAAGTGAGCAGTAACCATTGTCCTTCGCGACGTTCGAGGACACCGCTTTCTCTCAACGGGAGGACGGTCCGTTTCTGCTCCGGCCCCTCGCCGACGTAGCGGATGTAATCGAGTTCCATCACAAACCAGGCGACCTCACCCTTTGTCCAGACTTTGAGTTCAATGATCGGAATTTCAAGCCTCTGAACCGAGGCGAACTCTTCCTCCATCTCCCGTTTGAATTCCGGCCACCCGACATACTTGCGTCCACCGACCGAGTAACTCGTGATGTCGGCATCGTGAGCCATGAGACGGGAAAGAGTAGGCATGTCTTTTTCGGCGTTGGCACGAACGAGTGCGCGAATGACTGTTTCAGGATCGGCTGGTTCTCGTGTGGTCGCAAATGTGGTGGAAACAAGCGCCACGAGAAAGAGCAGACTACACAACGACACCCTACAAAAACTCAACATACACGGCTCCAGGTGATTCAACTCTCGGTGAAGAGAGAAGCAAGCGGTTGGAGCTGGAAGTTACACGGTCTTGTGAATCTTGTCAACGACAAAGTAAGGAACAGTCTACGGGTGTGCGATCACCACGACCGTGACGTTGTCCTCACCACCGCGATCGAGAGATTCGGCGATGAGGCGGTCGCATGTCCAGATGGGGTCGCCCTTCGTCTCGGTCAAGATATTTCGGATGTCGTCATCCTCGAGCATCTTGGTCAATCCGTCTGAACAGAGCAACAGGAGATCTTCTTGCTGTAAAGGATATGAGGTAATGGCCGGCTTCACCGGTGACGACATTCCCAGCGCGCGAGTGAGGACGTGACGTTCGGGATGGGTCCGTGCTGATTCTTCTGTCAGAATGCCATGGGCGAGGTATTTTTCGATCAACGTGTGATCGCGGGTGAGGGGAGTGAGCATACCTGATCGGAACCGGTAGGCGCGACTGTCACCGAGATGGGCCACGTGAACAGTGGGAGTCTGTTGCAGGTGAATCAAGAGCAGCACGATGGTGGTGCCCATCCCCTTCAGCCGAGGGTCCAGTTTGGCCCGTTCAAGGATCGCGTTTTGTGCCTCAGCGATGAGCTTGGTCAAGAATGCGGTGGCTGCGCCCTGTCCGTGATCATCATGATGGAGGAGATCGGCTGATAGCTCGGCCTGTGCCTTCACATTGGCGATGGCCGTCTGCGCGGCGATCTCGCCTCCGACATGTCCACCCATGCCATCAGCGACGGCCCAAAGTCCTAGACGGTCGATGACGGCAAATGCATCCTGGTTCGAGGCACGCACCAGGCCGATCTCGCTGCGACCGATACCAACCCAGGCACTCATCGTGAAAACGCTGTGTGAAAGGACGTTGATTTTGGGGATAGGCCAACCGATGAAGGGCCAAAGCGCAACATCATTTCCTTGTAGACGAATGCAGCGAGCGGGACAAGATTTTGAGTATCGGCTGCGTTGTAGGCCAGCAGCAGATCCAGCGCTGCGTAGTCCCCTCGGCGCCACCGTGACCAGAGCCGTACCGCATCCCAGCCGTCGAGGCCTCTGAGCGAGGCTTCCCGCTCGATCCCAACTTCCTGTTCGATGTGCTTGAGCCCACCGCGCAATCCCAGGCGGCGTGCGGCAAAACACAGGTCGAAGTGCGGAATAGGGGGCCGGAGGCTGGGAAATTTCGCACGCAAGTAGGGCAGATCGAATCCCGTGCCAAAAAAAGTCACCAGCAACTCGCATTGATCTAACTCTTGCTGCAGTCGCTCGGCTGTCAAGGTTTCTCCTTGAACCAGGCTGATCGTGCGTCCGTTCCGGTGGAGTCCGACCACGGTCACATCTCCGTCGCGCGGCAATGCGCCGGTCGTTTCGATATCGAGATAGACCGTGCGAGACCGGCAGGTGTCGTAGAACCGCCAGTGTTCTCGGGCCTTGAGACGCGAAGCGAGCAAATGCAGGTGTCCCGCATCAAACTGCGATTGCGCGAGAGCAAGTTCTCGATCGCACAAAGATTTACGGCCGGGGGAAAAGCCGTTGACACGCGGTTGCTTCAAAAAGCTCTGCCAATCCAGTAGGCCGTCTTGCCACAATCGGCGTTCTGTGGCACGTCCGATGCCTTGAAGGAGGACGAATGTGGAGGTCAGCATCCCTCGGCATTGTAGCCTTGATTTCACATAGGAGACAAGTTAGAGTTCGCGCAGGCGTAAACCCCGTACCACGGCTTCACAGCCGTGGCATTGGGGCCCTCCCCTTCGGGGATGACGCGCTTTCCTCCCCGACTTCACAGGCGGGGCTTCCTGTGGTACGGGGTGAATGAGCTCATCAAGGAACGGTTTCTCGCAAGCGTTTGCACTAACTCATGACGGAACCGGCCGAGCGCATCCGTATCGCCGATGGAGGGTCAACTTGATGCGGAACGAAACGGGACGAAAACCGAGGCGGAGGTCTATGCAGCGCTCCCCGTCCAAGCTCCGATCAACACATGGGGGAGGAGTTCTGCTTCACATTCACGGAGTCAAGGATTATAGAGAGACCGCGATGGACCGGGTCAAGATCGGGGACGTTGCCTACCGGGGATCCGAACAGGTCTTAGTTCTATTTTCGGGCGACCTGAATGAGCATGGAGGCCGACCCGGTTCCAGCTGATCGCGTGAATGTGATCGGACGGATCATCGGAGATGCGACGCAGTTGCGCCGTGTGATGGACGCGCTCACCATTCCTGTTGAGCGGGGGTAAGTGTCATGCGCCTCTCAAAAGAGCGTGTGCGGCACATGGCGGAAAGCCTGGCCGGACGCCTCCTGCAGGAGGGGCGCATCGAGTTGGTCGGGGACCGCAAGGCGTTTGTCGACGCGCTGAGGCATGCCATAATACAAGAATTGTCGGTAGAAGATCGCTTGAATGCGGAAGTGCGACAAATGCTCAAGAATTACGAAAAACAGATTGAGCAGGGGCAGGTCGATTACCAAAAAATGTTCCAGAAGGTGAAACAAAAGTTGGTCCAGGAACGCGGCATCATCTTGTAAAGAGGTGAGGAGTGGGGGCTAAAGGGTTAGTTGGAAGGTGAAAAACAGGGGGACTCGGGGGCACCCCTTACGCCTGACTCTTCACTCCTGACCAGATCTGTATGTTAAGCGAAGACAAGGTCAGCCACCTGTCCCATGTGATCCTTGCCGTGGTCAAGAACAACACCGCGGTGAAGATGAACAGCGACGAAGAACGTGTCTTGAAAGAGATTAAGCTCGTGCTGGCCTCCGAATTGGCGCATGAAGAAGAGATCGATCGGAAGGTCAAGGCCAAGTTGGCCTCGTATTCCCGCGGCATTATTGAGGGTAGTGCGGAGTGGGAGGTGCTCTATCGGAAAACATTCGAGGAGGAGATCCGAAAGCATACCAAGGCATAAAGGTATACGGTAATGGGGGGAGTATGAAACCGCTCACGATGCTTGTTGCCATTGTGGTGCTCATGGGAATGACGGCCTGTTGGTCAATGAAAAAACCACTGGTTCCGCTTTCGCTTGATGACAGCGGAGTGAAACCTCAGGCCATTACCTTGACTGAACAGGGAACTCAAGCCTATCAGGCCAAAAAGTTTGAGGACGCCAAGAAATACTTTGAACAAGCAGTTGGAGCGGCGCCCCAGTCTGGGCAGGCTCATTATAACTATGCTTTGGCCCTGAATGCGCTCGGCGATTCAGAACTCGCGCGGCAGCATTTTCTTGAAGCGTCGGACCTGGCCCCAGGGGACAAGACCATCTGGGACTCTCCAGCGTTGGCGCCGTATGGGTTCCCCGATACTGAGAATCGCACAAAAGAACGCCCATACGGGACCAAACCGCGGCGGATGCCCGGCATGCCACGTTACTAAGAGGATAGACAATGGCCAAGGAACTTGCGGTTGGAGAAAAGGCCCCGGAACTTTCGCTTCCGGACCAACATGGCAGGACGGTTACGTTGAAGGGCCTCAAAGGCAAGCAGATCGTGTTGTATTTCTACCCGAAAGATGATACGCCCGGTTGCACAAAAGAATCTTGTGACTTTCGTGACGTAGAATCGCAGATCCTGCGGGCAGGAGGCGTGATCGTGGGGGTGAGCTTGGATGGGCAGGAGTCCCATCAGAAGTTCATCCAGAAGTTCGGACTACCGTTTTCACTGCTCAGCGACGAAGATGCTTCGATCTCCAAGACCTACGGTGTGTATAAAGAGAAGAACATGTACGGCAGGAAGTCTTGGGGTATCGAGCGCAGTACGTTCGTTATCGATGCTGAGGGAAAACTGAAGGCGATCTTCAGAAAGGTCAAGGTTGACGGACACGTCGACGAAGTCTTGACCGCGTTGAGGACGTAGTTTTTTTCCCACACGAAAACCGCACTGCCTGGGTTCTCTAATAGGAGATGCGGGCGAAAATTTACATACTCCGCAAAGCCTGTCTCCTCACATGCTCGATCGTTTGTCTCAGCCTGTGCCCCGCAAGCGCGGGTGAGCGGGAAACGTCTACGCTTTCGGTCAAGGATAGCCTCACCTCGCCCAAACAGTCTGCCACCATCGAGGCACGACTCGTTGCCAAGAGCCTCTTAACGAGTTCCGGCCTCGGGGGAGAGCCGCTCGACCTGGTCGTGGGGAACAAAGTCGTCACTACAGCCATGACCGGCGGGGATGGCAAGGCCTTCTTGGCGTACACACCAAAGGCGCAGGGCGTAGTGCCGGTTCATGTTCGAGTCGGAAGCAGTCCACGAGTCTCTGCGGTAGAAGCTCAGGCGAATCTTGTGGTCTGGGAACGGCGCACTCCCATCGTGGTGATTGAATTGGCCGCATTGATCGATGAACCGTCTTCGCCGCGTCCGCTTCCGGCCATCGGCCTCACGCTTGAATCAGAGCGCAAGCCGATGCCCGATGCGGCTGAAGAACTCGGGAAGCTTACGCAGTTCTATTACCGCGTCATTTATGTCGTGGCATTGCCGGCTGGAGCGGACGGGTTTCATGCTGGGACGCAGGTGAGGGGGTGGCTCAAGACCCATAGATTCCCGACCGGGTATGTCCTGGTGCTTCCACCCGGTGAGAACGCATTGGGAGCGAAGATCGACGAACTCCATGCGGCAGGCTGGAAAACGATCAAGACGGGGGTTGGTCGTACAAAAGCCTTTGCCGAAGCCTTTCTGCAGCGACGTCTAGCGGCCGTGATCGTGCCAGAACCAACCAATTACGAAGCCCCGCGAAAAGCGAAGATCGCGAAGGAGTGGAAGGAGGTGAGGAAGAAACTCTAAGTTGCGGCTGAGGATCGCCGCCTGGTTCCGGCACCCCATCAAGCGTCGTCGAATGACAGCATATCGAACCAGTACTGTTGGCCGAGTAGTCCTTAAAGCGCAAGGAAGTATCGTCTTGCCGTCGCACTTCAGCACCCTGTTTGGCCGTGGATCGGCAATGTCCGCGATGGCACGAACCTCACCGCGCGTCCGTTCCTTCCGTCTTCGGGGCTGGCCTGACGGAGCGTACAAGCGGCTTGTTTTTTCAGAGCAGAGGGAAGGCAGAGGCCCGAACCTTGACCAGCTCGGTCGCCTTTCATTTGGCCATCTCTTTCCATTAAGATAGCTCCCGATTCTGCTTACTATTGAGGCTCTCTGAGATGCGGGCGAAGATCACGTTCTCCTGCCAGGCCTGCGGGCATCAAGCACCACGGTGGCTCGGCCGCTGTCCGGATTGCGGCGGCTGGAATACCATGAAAGAAGAGCGACAGTCGGCGACCGGCAAAGGCCGGCCGGCTGCGATGAAGGCGGTCCAGGCGCAGGCCACACCGATAGCTGACATCGAATCGGTCGGTGAGGATCGCTGGCTCACGCGCATCGGTGAGTTTGATCGGGTACTCGGCGGAGGCGTGATCCCCGGCTCCGTTATTCTGATCGGCGGCGATCCTGGAATTGGCAAAACCACGCTACTCTTGCAAGCGCTGCCGCAATTGGCCTCCAGAGGACGGCCAGTGCTCTACGTGTCGGGGGAGGAATCTCCGCGTCAGATGAAGATGCGTGGTCAGAGACTCGGTGTCGAGCACCCGAATCTTTTGATCCTAGCCGAAACGTCTCTCGAACAGATCTTGAAAAGAGTCCAAGAGATCCGACCGGCGGCGATCGTGATCGATTCCATCCAAACGGTCTATACGGAACAGATCACGTCGGCACCGGGCAGTATCAGCCAGGTACAGGAAGTCGCCGGACAACTCATGTGGTTTGCCAAGCGCGCGGGGGTGCCCGTCTTCATCATCGGGCATGTGACCAAAGAAGGGGCGATCGCCGGGCCTCGGCTGCTCGAGCATATCGTTGACACCGTCCTTTACTTCGAAGGCGATAAAGGCCACAGCTATCGGATTCTTCGCGCCGTCAAGAATCGCTTTGGGTCAACCAACGAGATCGGTGTGTTTGAGATGAAAGATGCAGGGCTGGAAGAAATCAGCAATCCTTCCGAGCTTTTTTTGGCCGAGCGTCCGCAGCGGAGCACAGGATCGGTCGTGGTGTCGAGCCTCGAAGGGACGAGGCCCATTCTGGTGGAACTGCAGGCTTTGGTGTCATCCACCAGCTACGCAATGCCGAAACGGGTGGCCAATGGTGTGGAACTAAGTCGGGTGTCGCTCCTCTTGGCTGTGATGGAAAAGCGACTGGGAATGCATCTGTCGGGGCAGGATGTATACGTGAATGTAGTCGGGGGCATGCACATCGATGAGCCGGCGATCGATCTGGGTATTGTCGTAGCCGTCACTTCCAGCTTGCGTGAAGCGCTGATTGAGCCGGGAATGCTGGTACTTGGTGAAGTGGGCCTAGGGGGAGAAGTGCGTGCCGTGACCCAGGCGGAGCTGCGCATCCGCGAAGCAGCGAAGATGGGGTTCAAGCGCTGTTTCTTGCCGGAACGGAATCTCGCAAAGCTCGATCCCATCGACGGTATGGAGTTGGTCGGCATTCGGGAGGTGCGGGAGGCGCTGGATGGGGTGTTGGCCTAGCCAAGTAACAAGTACAAAGATAAAAGGAAAAAGTGGCGGAGTTGTCCTTTTTGCCTTTTGCCTTTTGCCTTTTGCCTTCAGCACAGGCTGCGCGTTGTTTCAACCTGCAGCGGAGGCGCCGTTCAAGCAGGCCACCGCGGAAGAATTGACGGCGCTCCTTCGTCAGCGGGAAGCAGCCATTCATACGCTGAAGGGACTGTTCAGCGCCAAGGTGCGCGGCGGGCTCATTCCCGTCTCGCAAAGGGTGGAGGGAGCGGTCTACTACCGTCGTCCTAATGCCTTGCGGCTCAGGGGATTTACGCCGATTGGGAGCGAGCTGTTCGAGCTTGTGCAAGTGGACGATCTGTACAAGCTGCGTCTGCCCATGGAGGGGAAAGTGTTTACCGGTCGCCAATCCGATATGAGCGACATGGGGAAGCTGGCTCGCCTCTCCCAGTTGAGCGCATGGGCGATCGGTGGTGTGCTGGGGAGGGGTTCGATCGCCAAAGATGAAACGGTGAAGCTGGTCGAAGAAGGAGACCGATATCGTCTCGAGGTATACGCAGCGGCAACCAACGGGTCCAATCAGAAGCGCGCGCTGCTCCGCCGCCTGTGGTTTGACCGCCGGTTGTTTTTGGTGGTGCAAGAGGACCGACTGGCGCGGAGCGGTGAGGTGGAAGCCACCATTCAGTACGAGGATTTCAGGCCGCTTGATGATCCGGCTGCCCGGTCGTCTAAGGCGAAGAACGATGGGAAGTCTCGGCTGCTCCGTCCGTTCAAAATCTCCCTCGAAGATGGCCGCGGACAGGGGAGCATGCAAGTCACCTTCCACGAGATTCTTCCCAATCAGGCGCTCAAGGCGGAAGAACTGGGGCAGGTCTCATAGACGCCGATGAAAGTCCTGGCGGTTGAAACGGCCACCACGTGGCAAAGTGTTGCGATTCTGGAAGACGACCTTGTCTTGGCCAAGTGCGATCAGGATGCGAGGGGTGCTCATGGCACCCTGCTCTTGCCGACCATCGATCAGTTGCTCACACACACAGGACTGCAACTCACAGATCTCGACGGCATGGCCTGTTCGATCGGCCCTGGTTCGTTTACCGGCATCCGGGTAGGTGTGGCGACCTGCCTCGGACTGCGGGCAGCGGCCGACCTTCCTCTGGCATTGGTCCCGACAATGGAAGCGATGGCGTGGAATGTAAAAGGGACGGCTCTTCCTATCTGTCCGGTGTTAAAGAGCCGCAGAGGGGAAGTGTACTGGGCGATCTTTCGCTGGCCATCATCTGGGGGACGGTTAGACCGCGTGCGGGCCGAGCACGTCGGAGCTCCGAGAGCCCTAGCCCAAAGCCTCACAGAGAATACGCTGGTGTTTGGTGAAGGGTGGTCGTCGATGGAGTCCGAGATTCGAACGGCGTTGTCTCCATCCGTTGCGATCTCTCCGGGACCCGAGGAAGCTGCCAAACCGTCTGCTGTCAACGTGGCACTCCTTGGGATGCAGCGGCTACAGCAAGGCAAGATCGCTGGCGTTCAGGTTGCACCACTCTATGTCCAGCGGGCCGAGGCAGAATTGAAGTACGAACAATCCGGGGGCGTCTCGCCTGTCGCACGCCGCCAGGAACGGGTGGTGAGGAAAGTCGCCGAACGATTGGCCAGGGGGCGCCGAGGGACGGGACGGACAATCCGGACCGGGAAAACGCATGGCTCGTGAGGTACGGATTGTTCCTGCTACAGTGGAGATGTTGCCCGAGATCCTTCACTTGGAAGAGGCTTGCTTCTCGGCACCCTGGACGCGCAAAATGCTCGAAGCCGAACTGACCGGTAACCAGTTCGCCAACTTTCTCCTGGCGAGGGAACAAGAGGATACGGGAGCGTCGGTGTCGACGGTTGTCGGGTACCACTGCTTCTGGATCGTGTTCGAAGAGCTTCGACTGATGAATCTGGCCGTGCGAGCGTCATGTCGGAGGCGAGGGATTGGACAGGCACTAGTAGCCGAGGCCATCCGCATGGGGCTGGCGCAGGGGACGACAAGGGCAGTTCTCGAAGTGCGGGCCTCGAACAGAGCGGCATGCACCCTCTACCACCGGATGGGATTCGCGCAGATCAGCACGCGCCTGAATTACTACTCCAATCCTGTCGAAGATGCCCTACTCATGGAAATGGACCCGCTTGTCCTACGGGCCGGGTTGCGGCAACCCCGCGAGACTGTGGAGGAAGAGGAAGATGGATCAGTGTCAACGCACTTAGCTTCTAACCCAGGAGGTCAAGCATGTTGACGGAAGAGGTGATCGTAGAGCGGCTTCGTCAATCCAGCACCGAATTCCGGGAACTGGAAGCGTCCCACCATCGCCTGGATCTTGAGCTGAATGAGTTACGGAAACGCCACGTGCTGACACCGTCGGAGGAACTCGAGAAGAAACGCATGCAAAAGGAAAAGCTGGCGATGAAAGACAAGCTCGCGGAGTTGATTCGTCTGTATCGCGAACAGGGGTTGCAGCCCGCCGCTCACTGAGGGAGTTGCCCAGCCGCCGGCCTAGCGAGCGGTTGGGCCTGTTGCCATGGCCCAGATCATCAATCCGCTTGCCGCCCATCTCCAAACCGTCAAGCGACGATTGATCATCATGGCTGCGACCATCTTCACGGCCTTGATCCTCACTTTCTTTGTTTCAGCCGAGATGGTGGCCTGGCTGAACCGGCCG
>JBQTHY010000145.1:0-11412 GCA_052389395.1 Nitrospiraceae bacterium
GCGAGGCACAGCGTAGCCGCGCGCCGATTCAGCGGGTGGCGGACGTCGCAGCCGGCTATTTTGTGCCGTTCGTTGTGGTGGTCGCCATCCTAACGGCTATGGCGTGGGCTGTCTGGGGGCCTGAACCGAAGCTGGCCTATGCGCTCGTGAATGCCGTAGCTGTGCTTATTATCGCCTGTCCCTGCGCGCTGGGATTGGCGACGCCCATGTCGATCATGGTCGGCACCGGTCGGGGGGCCACGGTGGGTGTGCTGGTGAAGAAGGCGGAGGCGCTCGAAGTCTTGGGCAAGGTTGACACGATCGTCTTTGATAAGACCGGCACGTTGACCGAAGGCAAGCCAGCCTTGATGGCCATCCGCTTTGCCCCTCCGTGGACCGACCGGGATCTCCTTCGCTTTGCGGCAAGCCTTGAGCAGCGGAGCGAGCATCCGCTGGCCGAGGCGATCGTGACTGGCGCACAGAAGCGAGGGGTTACGCTGGCTCCTGCCGAGCAGTTCCAGTCCGTCACCGGCAAGGGAGTGTCGGGCCTTGTCGAGGGGAAACCGGTAGCTGTGGGGACACTCTCTTATCTCCGAGAGACGATTGGTGTAGCAGGCGATGTGCTGGCTGGGTTTGATGAGGAAGCCGAGCGACTTCGCCAGCAGGGGCAGACAGTCGTCTTTGTGGCCATCGACGGGAAGGCTGGAGGTCTCCTGGGAGTAGCAGATCCGATAAAGCCGACGACGGCGGAGGCGGTTCGCCTGCTGAAAGAAGATGGACTCAGGTTGGTGATGGTGACAGGCGATCATCAACAGACAGCCAATGCGGTGGCCGAACAACTTGGGCTCGACGAAGTATTGGCCGGGGTGCTCCCGAACAAAAAGGGCGAGATCGTGGCTCGATTGAAGTTCGAAGGTCGCCAGGTGGCGATGGCTGGAGATGGCGTCAATGATGCGCCGGCGCTGGCGCTTGCCGACGTCGGGATTGCGATGGGCACAGGAGCGGATGTCGCGATCGAAAGTGCCGGGATGACTCTGGTGAAAGGGGACCTCCGCGCATTGGTGCGAGCCCGGCGGTTGAGCAAAGCGACGATGCAGAACATCCGCCAAAACCTCTTCTTCGCGTTTATTTACAACATCATTGGCGTGCCCGTGGCCGCCGGGGTGTTGTATCCGTTCTTGGGACTTCTCCTCAGTCCGATGATCGCGAGCGCTGCCATGACATTCAGGTCCGTGTCGGTTATCTCCAACGCGCTCCGACTGCGCCATGTTGAATTATGAGTGCGCGGGCCTAGCCCCCGTGGTACGCTGACCACGGCCTTTCTCATGAACCCTAAAGAAATGATCTTCAAGGAATTACATCGCGTGAGAAGAAGCGGGATGTTTAAGACCTTCACTTTGTGGTGGCTGGTGGGGAACCTGGTAGCTCCAGCAACGGGACTGACCGGGGCGCACCTCGTCCTTGCAGCGAACGGCCACGATTTGCAGAGTCAGGTCAAGGCGACCGCGAGCAAAGTAATTCCCGCCGTCGTCAGCATTGCCTCGACAGTGATGGTCCGCGATCAGGCCTTCAGCGACGAAGCGCTGCCGTTCGGATTGTTCAAAGACGCCCCAGCGCGTCGGCAATATGGGCAGGGGTCAGGCGTGATCGTTTCACCGGACGGCTACATCGTGACGAACAATCACGTTGTGGCCGACGCCGTCGATGTGGAAGTGATTCTGGCTGATCGCCGTCAATATAAAGGGAAGGTGGTTGCCACCGATCCGAAGACCGATGTGGCCGTTGTGAAGATTCAGGGGACAAATCTGCCAACTGCAGTATGGGGCGATTCAAGTCATCTGGCGGTGGGTGACTTCGTGCTCGCTATAGGGAATCCGCTGGGATTGAGCCGAACCGTGACCTTTGGTATCGTGAGCGCGGTGGGCCGTGCGGACGTGGGAGTAGCCGACTTCGAGGATTTCATTCAGACGGATGCGCCGATCAATCCTGGGAATTCGGGTGGGGCACTCGTCAACATCAACGGTGAAGTCGTGGGCATCAATACCGCCATCGCCAGCCCGACCAGCGGAAGCGTCGGCGTGGGCTTCGCGATACCGAGCAATATGGCGCGTGCGGCCATGCAGAGTCTGATCAAGACTGGCCGGGTTGTCAGGGGATTTCTCGGAGCTTCGACGCAAGATGTCAGCCCTCAGCTGGGGAAGATCTTCCGTTTGCCGGATGTGAAGGGCGCGATTGTCACCGACCTTCAGGCCAAAGGATCGGCTGAACGAGCGGGCCTCAAACGCGGTGATGTGGTGGTGCGCTTCGACGGCCGTGATGTTATGGATAGCGGCCACTTGCGCAATCTCGTGGCGCAATCACCGATTGGAAGCAAGCACCGGCTCGATCTTATCCGAGACGGGAAGTCTTACCAGGCTGAGTTGACTGTGCAGGAGGCTCCACGCGAACGAGCGAAGAAAAGTGAGGCAGCGTCCGCCGCTGCTTCAACCGCACACCCGCTTACGGGGGTGGTATTCGACGACGTGACGCCACCGTTGGTGCGCCAGATGGATTTATCAGTGAATAGCGGCGTAGTCGTCACTGATCTTGAAGAAGGCAGTCTTGCCGAAGCCTCTGGCCTCCAGCCCGGTGACGTGGTGCTGGAACTCAACCGGCAGCATGTGAGCAGCTTTATCGCCTTGCAACGCCTTGCCGATCCGCTGAAACCCACCGATCTGGCTCTCCTGCTCGTCAATCGGCAGGGAAATGTGCTCTACATCCCGATTCAGGGCGAATAGTTTGAGCTTGGCGTGAGAGGTGCCGTCCGCTACTCTCTCGAATAGCTGATTGGAATGCGCATGACGATCTGGGGCCGATCGGGGCTCTGGGCGAGCGACAGAGGGAAGGCTCGTTTGATCAGTTTCAGGACTTCCTGATCAATTCAGTCCGGTTTGGTACCACCGTCGGCGTTCTGCTCCTCTTTTCCCTTCCTACCGGCCCGTCGCGTGAATCCATCCGTTTGACGAGATTCCTCTGAAGTTCTGAGTCGTGGAGCGATGGTTGATCGCGCGGCTTGGGAGTGCTATGAATATAACCTTCGTGCTACTGATAGGGAGGGCGTCATGAATCAACTCGTCCGGTTCGGCGTCTCGTTAGATCAGCGGTTGCTCGAAGAGTTCGACCGCCACATCAGGCGGCGGCATTACACCAACCGTTCCGAAGCGCTCCGCGACCTGATTCGAGACAATCTGGTCGGGCAGGAGTGGGATGAGAACAAGGAAACGGTCGGCACCATCACCTTCGTGTACGACCATCACGTGCGCGAGCTGACGGGCAAGTTGACCGACATTCAGCACGACTACCAAGGGCAGATTCTTTCCGGTATGCACGTCCATCTCGATCACGACCACTGCCTTGAGGTGCTGGTGGTGAAAGGACGTGGGTCGGACATCAAAAGAGTCGCCGACGCCCTGGTTAGCGTGAAGGGGGTCAAACACGGCAAGCTGACGATGACCACGACGGGGAAAGCCCTCCGCTAGTTAATCCTCCGATGAGAAAGCCATCATGACCGGGCTCCCGTCATATTGGACCTATCTTGTGTCGGCAGGGACGGCCCTCTGTGTCGCCCAGGTCGCCCTCGCACACGATCCGGACGTGCCCGAAGTGGAGGTCCCAGAGGTTTCTGTGGTTGGAGAACGGCCGGTGGCGGCTTCTTCACAGCAGTTCATTCCTGACAAAGAAATTGTCCTACAGCCCCAGGGTAGATCTGCCCAGGTCCTTCGGCTGATTCCCGGCTTCTTTGCCGTCGAGCATTCCGGCGGAGCAGGGAAGGCCGATCAATATTTCTTACGTGGATTCGATGCCGACCACGGAACGGACATCGCGTTCTTCGCCGACGGGATGCCGATCAATCTCCGGACCCATGCGCATGGACAGGGGTACACCGACCTTAACTTCATCATTCCGGAAACGATCGAAGGACTCGATGTCTACAAAGGCGCCTACCTTCCGGAAATCGGCGATTTTGCAACGGCTGGGGCGGTGAATTTCAGGACACGGCAAGTGGTTCAGGAAGGAATCGCGCAAGCGACAGGCGGTGAGTACGATACCCAGCGATATCTGTTGATGTTCTCACCCACGAAGGAGAGAACCCGCACGTTGATCGCCGGGGAAATCTATCACACGAACGGCCCATTCATAAACGACAACAATTATTTGCGAACCAATCTGTTGGGGAAGATGACGACGAATCTAACCGGACGAGACGAACTCAGCCTCACGGCGACCTTTCAAAAGTCCAAGTGGAATGCTTCGGGGGAGATTCCTCTACGGGCAGTGGTTAACGGGACTCTCGATCGGTTTGGCGCCATCGATCCATCTGAAGGAGGCAACACGCTCCACGGCACAGCCCGATTAAACTATCATTACGACAACACGTCAGGGGGGCAATTCTTTGCCAATGCGTACGGGCAGTATTACCGGCTTGACCTGTTCACGAATTTTACGTTCTTTCTCAACGATCCCGTCAATGGCGACGGCAGTCCGCAATCCGATCGCCGTGTCATGTATGGGAGCGATATCGGATACAGACAGCGAGGAGAAATTCTGGGGATCCCGAGCATCGGGACGATCGGATTTCAAACCAGAGTGGATAACATCCATGTGAAATTGGGCAGGCAAACGACGAGGACCCCGACCGGCACCACAACAGACAGCGATGTGCTTGAGGCGTCCTATGCACCGTTTATCAAAGCCGAAGTGCAGCCGACTTCCTGGATGAGGCTGGCGGGTGGTTTACGCTGGGAAACATTGACTTTCAACGTGGATAATCTCTGTACCACTTGTGTTGAGCGACCGGACGGAAGGAAAAGCGCGGGGATTATCCTGCCCAAGATGAGCTTGATTCTGGGGCCTTGGGCAGGCACTGAATTCTTCGCCAACTACGGCCAGGGATTCCATAGCAACGATGCACGATCAGCCGTGGCACCTGCTTCGTCGCCGCTCGCGCGAGCGTGGAGCTATGAGGTCGGCATCCGATCCAGGCCTTGGGGGCCAGAGGGGGTCGAATTCATCGCAACGGCCTGGCGACTGGATCTCCAGTCGGAACTCGTGTTTGTCGGAGACGAAGGGACAACGGAAATTCGCGGACCGAGTAGGCGACAAGGCTTCGAAGTCGCTGCGCGTGGTCAAGTCTGGGGTCCGCTGTATGTGAACGGCAGTTTCACCTGGACGCACGCTGAATTCCGCAACGGCGATGCGATTCCATTGGCGCCGGAGTATACCGCCTATGGGGCAGCGATCCTGAAATGGCCGGAAGGATTGACGTCTCAGCTCCAAGCGACCTATCTCGGGGTCAGGCCGCTCATCGAAGATCGAAGTATTAAATCGCCCTCGTGGATCACTTTCGATTTATCGGAGCGCTATCGGTTGCCGATCAAGTTGCCTCACGGACAAATGGAAGCATTTCTCTTTATTCAGAATCTGTTCAATACTGAGTGGGAACAGGCTATATTCGCATTCGAATCGCGACTTCGGAACGAGCCAGCCGGGGTCACCGACATTCACTTCGTACCGGGCAACCCGCGTACCTTCATGGGCGGCGTCGCTTGGTATTTTTGAACCGCTCGGCTGTTAATTTTGCATGAACTATGGTGAATTTTGAATTGAATGATTCGTTCCTGACGATTTAACATTCAACATTCGTCATTCAATATTGGTATGCACCGGACTATTACACGCGGCTACTTCAATCGTCCTACACTGACGGTGGCGCGGTCGCTGATCGGTAAGTATTTGGTGCGGCAGAATGGGAAGGGGATGACTGCCGGGAAGATCATCGAGGTGGAAGCGTATATAGGGCCCCAGGACAAAGCATGTCATGCCTCGAAAGGGAGGACGCCGAGGACGGATGTGCTCTTTGGTCCTCCGGGGATTTCGTACGTCTATCTCATCTACGGGATGTATCATTGCCTCAACGTGGTGACCGAGCGAGCAGGGTTCCCGGCGGCGGTCTTGATCAGAGCGGTTGAAATCAATGGAGCGCTGATCGATGGGCCTGGTCGCCTGTGTCGTGCGCTCGAGATCGACCGCTCGCTCGACCGACTCGACATGACGAGTGGAGAGTCCCTGTGGTTTGAAGATCGAGGGGCCACCATCCCGCGCGGTAAGATCGGCATGTTCCCGCGCATCGGTGTGGATTATGCGGGGGAATGGGCCAAGAAGCCTTGGCGATTCCGATTGCGGACTTCATCGAGCACAAGGCCTCGGACAGCAGGTCCTAGGTATTGAGGAAGCTGGGTCGAGGTTGTATTGCAGAGATGCCGATGCATGAAAATGGGAGCCGCGTATTGCTTCGACGCCCCCATTTCTGGTTTCGCTAAACGTTCGACTACTCGAGCTTACGCTCGCCGGTGATCTTCGTAGCGGAGGTCACAGGAGGAGCAATTTTGATCTGCGGCCCTTGCACCGTTGGGAGCTGGCCGGCGCCCTGTCCTTGGGTGATCCGGGCATTGTCCGTCATCGTGAGGTCTTGCTGAGCGTGCTTGATGGAGTCTGCCGACTTCATCAGTGTGGATTCTCCACGGGCGTCCGACTGGCCGGGATCGTTCGCCGTCGTTTGGCCGGTCACGGGGCTCCCGGTGTTCTTCATGGGGTAGCCCTCATGCTTGGGAAGGAGCGCTGGATTGGCCGAGGCCATGGAGAGCGCAAACAGGACACCGGAGACTGCCGCAACAGTGCCGATTACAAGCTTCATACCCCTTCTCCTTTACATAGAACTAATGGCGGTTCGGGAAAATCCTTTGAAGAACTTTTGCATATTCAGGCCGAATCAAGTGGGGAGATCATAACGATGGGAAGCGATCCCTGTCAAACCGGATAGCAGGCCTTGGCTCTCGTCGTTCGCCCTTCTGATGAGGCTCGGCCTGCGATCGTTCGACCCAGAGGCTCTCGACGGGCGAGCTCAGTCGAGTCGGACGGTGAGCTCGTCAAACTGGCGAAAGGCCGGACAGTGAAGCGGATCTCATTCTCTTCCTCTTCGCGCGAGACTCGCGGGATTTGCGAGAATAGCGGGGCTGGTCGGAAACTTCACCTTCTCGAGTCGCGCATCTCGCTCACATTTTGCGAAAGACGAACGAGGAGATGCGAGCGGCCGCATCAATTTGGTCGCCGAGGAGGGCGGCGACTGTGCCGGCGGTGCCGGAACGATGGACCACGACTCACGCCGGGGAGTCGAATGATCACGGTGGTGCCTTCGCTGGGCGCGCTCCCGATGGTGATCGATCCGCCGTGTTCTTCGACGATCTTTTTCACGGTGGCAAGTCCCAGGCCGGTCCCTGACCGTTTGGTGGTGAAGAAGGGCTCGAAGACCTTATCGACGATTTCAGCCGGGATGGGAGCTCCATCATTCCGGATGAGGATCTGGACTTCGAGCCCCCGTCCGGCGCGATGTTGTGTCACTTGGATATGAAGGTGACCGCCAGAGGTCATCGCCTCGCCGGCGTTCTTGAAGATACTCAAGAAGACCTGTCGGAGTTTCGCTTCATCGGCCCGCACGGGGGCGATGACATTGGCGTAGTCTTTCGTGACATGCACGCGTGTCACTTCAAGGTCTGTCCCCACAACCACGAGGGCGCTCTCCAGGATCTCCGGGATCCGGCAGAGACGTCGATTGAGCTCTAATGGCTTGGCGAAGTCCAGGATCTCATTCAGGATCGCCTCGATCCTGAACAGGTCACGCATAGCGTTCTCGACTCGCGTCTGTGGATCGAAATCGAGGATGCCTTCTCCAGTGACCTCTTCAAGTTGCGCGCGAATATAGGCCAGCGGTTCCCGGACTTCGGTGGCCAGAAACGCGCTGAATTCTCCGAGCGCGGCTTGGCGTTCCTGCTTTCGAATGATGGGCTCAGACGACACAGCCACAGGCGCTTGCGGGATAGACTGGCCCGCGTCAATCACCGGGGTAGAGGATAGGGCCGGCGTCTGCAAGAGATCCGCCAGCTTGAGAATGATGGGTTCTAGGGTACGCGCGTCGGTGACTTGATAGTGCTGTGGTTCTTTTGATCCAAGCGTGAAAGTGCCGCAGACCTGGCCGCGGACGAAAACGGGAACGACAAGCGATGACAAAAACCGATCCTTGAAGAGATGTTTGTGATCAAGAAATCGGCCCTGTGTAGAGGCCAAATCATGGTCGATGCGTGGCTTGCGGTGGCGGACAGCCCATCCTGCCGCCGAACTGTCGAGCGGGAGACGATGGCCTGGTTTGAGATCTTTCCTCGTATCTTTTTGATCGCCCTTGATGTCCCCGACGATTCCCAGAACTTCCACATTGCCGGCCAGTGGGTCGTAGTAGCAGGCCCAGGCACGATCGTAGGTGAGGAATTCGGTGGCTTCAATTAGAAGAGATTCGACCTTCCCTTGCAGTTCAGGTGAGAAATGCGTGGTCAACGCGGTAAACATCTCCGCTCCGGCCTGCGGAGCGGGGACCGGTTCCTGCGCCACGTAGGGACGACTCATCACCACATTGGTATTGAAGAGCCCTTCGTGGTCGAGCGCTTTGGTGATTCCCTCGCTGGCCTGTTCCAGAAGAGATTTTTCTTTCTTGGCGAAGGCTGTGCCTTCTTTCCGTCCGATGACGAGATACCCGTAGCATCGATTCAGGCGGCGGAGCGGAATACCCAATAACGACTTGGCGGCCGGCGTAATCAACCGCAGTGGAATGGGGCGTCCGCCGTCCTGGTCTTGACTGGTCGGAGCCAACGCGGCGACCGCTTGAGTCGACAGCGTGCGGAGAATCGCTTGGACGTCTCTTGGGGTGAAGCCGCGCGATGCATGCCCTATCAGCGGACCTTGCTCTTGATGGAAGATCGCCGCCAGCGCTGAATCCGTCGCCAACTCGTTGAGGGCGGAATTGAGCGTCTGCTGCAGGTGAGTTTCTGGCGTGGGTCTGGGCTGAGCAGATGGAGGGGTCATGGGATCAATCGCGGCATAGCGGTCGCATTGTAGCCGGAGCATTCATGAATATCTACTCTCTCGTCCGATCCCCCGTTCACGTCTTGGCGTCTCTGGTGGGACGCCTTAATCAGGGTTGATAATTTTTGGAGGGCGACGCTCCCCCATCTGCCGCTCGATGGGATGGCGGTCCACCATCCAGTTATTGAGGACGGTCGTGACAATGCTGATGACCAGCGCGCCACCAACAGCGGACCATAACCCTGCGACCGTGAATCCTTTCACCAGGTAGGCCGTCAATTCGAGCAGCAGCGCATTCAACACGACCAGAAAGAGCCCCAGTGACAAGACGATCAACGGCAAGGTCAATAGAAACAGGATGGGGCGAAGGATCAGATTGAGAATAGTCAGCACAAGGACCGCCGCAATGCCCGCACTGAGACTCTCCGCTTCCAGGCCGGGAACCATAGCGACAGCCAAGAATACCGCCACCCCGGTGATCAGAATTCGCGTGAGAGCGTTGCGCATTCCACCGTGGAACGGAGACTCGTGGATTACCCGAGCGAAATGAATCGTGGCCATGGGTCGAGGCTACTGGGTGACGACCGGAACATCCTTCACGGTCGAATAAAAATGAACTTCCGTGGTGGTCAGTATCTTGTTCTCTCTTGTTGCTTCGATGACGGTGCGGTTGCCAGCTGTCGGCAGGTCGGTCAATTCCGGGTTGCCTCTGTCTTTGAATCGAGCCTGTTTCGTAAGGCTTACGGAGACCTCCTCCCCTTTGGGCGCCTTGACTTCAACGCGGTTGTCTTCGATCGCGGTCACAGTACTGAGGACATGGTTGCCGCCGGTATGCGCGAAGGCCGTCGTGGATATGAAGAGGAATGCGGGAATCAGAAGAAGGCGGAAAACCATGTTGGATCGTACTCCTTCGGAAAAGTAAGTTTAGTGATGATGACCGGAACCGGTTTGCGCGTCGACCGCATCATACCCTGAGAGGACCTTGTAGAACGAGGCTTCTTGCTCCAGTTCACGCTTCGTCTTGGGGTTCAGCGACTTCATCCGTGTAAGTTCGTCCTGACTCAACTTGGGGAGATGGCGAATAAAATGTACCAGTTTCCAGCTGTCGATGTCTTGGTCCGGCTCACCCTCGCCCCAAGCCGGCATCGCAGTAAAGCGGATACCGTTGTGAATCACCCAGAAGAGTTCTCCATCCGACATCGTTTGGGTAGCCGATTCGCGCAAGTCCGGCGCTTTGGGATAGACATTCTTCCCGATGGGGGTCTGGCCGCTACCGTTGTTGGCGTGGCAGGTGGCACAGTGGTCTGCAAAATGGTCCAGCCCTTCTTGGAGGACTTCCGGTGACATAGGGACGGGATTCGCCTTATGGCGATGCTCTAATGGAATCGCGAGATAACGGACCGACCGTGCCATATACTCTTCCAGCTTATAGGGCTCAGCCTTGGCGCTGAAGCCGGTCTTGAATGATTGATACCCCGTCCAGCCGCCCAGCGTCACCGACCCGAACACGAGCACCACGAGCGTCGTAATGAGCATGTTTCGCATCGGCGGTCTTCCTTGGCTCAGATCACTATACAAGCTCCTATGAATGATTGCCACTTGCGGATGTCAGCAATCCACGCAGCCGGCCTATGACCAAGCGGGAGGATGCCCCAACAACCGCAAAAAAAACAGGATCGTGATGGGGACATAGATCAAAAGACCAGTGATGCCAAGTAATGATTCGCCGATCCAGAAGGTGACAGCCAGATTAAAGACAAGCACAGCATAATAGAGCCCGCAGCCAAGCAACACAGCTCCCGTGACCGACCCAGCAGGTTCCGCAGTAAGTTTCTCGAACTGCCGATCGATCGGCAGATAGAGGGTGAGTGAAATCAGGCCCACGACAGCCCAGCCGACATAGTTGGCGATCGGGACTCCGAAATGCACGCCCGGATCTGGATAATAATAGAACTTTCCCAGAAACCAGCGATCGCCACGTAGCGCCACCGGATCGATGACGATGTCGATGAAGGTGAAGAAAACCATCGTGAGAAGAATCGTCGGCCAACCGGTGCGGACAGACAGCGGAAACTGCAGTCGGGGGAGCAGGTGACTCGGCGGATGGCTGGCCGGCAGCAGAAAGGCCAGGGCCAGGCAGTAACTGGAATAGAGGAGAAACGAGAAGGAAAGCGAATCCGCAAAGGGAATATTGGAAAGATAGAGCTCTTGCCCGACCGTCGAGCCTGTGTAGTGGTACCAACCGAATGGAATGCCGGTACGGGTGGACGAGAATTCACAGATGAAAGCAGTAGCCCACGTGATGCCCAGAAAGGAGCTTGTCCGTCGCCAGCCGATCAGCCGGTGCGATGCGAACAAACACGCAACGAGGAACAGAAAGACGTAGGGGCGTAATGCAATCGTTTTCAAAAACAGGGCAAGAATGTCCATCAATTTTCAATCTTCAATGCTCAATGAACAATGTGACGAAGGGACGGTCGAGAA
>JBQTHY010000146.1:0-1912 GCA_052389395.1 Nitrospiraceae bacterium
TGGACCTCGTGACAGGACCCGGTGTCTTGAACACGAATGTAACGACCATGCCGCTCGGATCCTGGCGCTCCTTCATGGGCCACATCATCACCGTCGACAAGGACCTGGATTACCGAGTGGATGTCGCCTATATGGGACGGACGATTCACGATGGGGCCCTCCCCTGGCGGGGCAAGCTCTATCGGCTCACGACGGGCGGCTGTGCCGGGGCCCCCTGCACCCCCTTGACCTGGGGCATCCTGGGTGGAGGAGGGCTGCGGACTCCGACCGAGGTGATCGATACTTTCTCCGACCCCCTCCTGGGCACCCTGGAAGTGGGGCCGATCACGGCAGCCCCGACGGTGACGATCGACGATGCCAACATGGTCTGGGTGTTCTTTGGGACGGGCCGCTATCTGGGGAACACCGACAAGGTCGATAACAACGTGCAACGGCTGTTCGGCATCAAGGACTCCGTCGTCAACGGCCTCTGTACGCAGACCACGACCGTCAGTTGCTGGGACAACGATCTCGTGGACGTGACGAATGCGGTGGTCTGCCTCGTTTGTACGGGGGCCACCACGCAGGTCACCGATCCGACCAATCCGAGCGTGACGACCGTCAATGGGTCTGGGACCACGTCCATGGTCGGGCTCGTCCAGAGTAAAGACGGCTGGCGCGTGAACCTGCCCCCGGGGTCCGGGATCAATGCGGCGGAACGGTCGGTCGTCAATCCCACGTTGATCGGCGGCACGGTGTTCTTCCCGACCTTCGTGCCGACCAACGATTTCTGTGCCTCCACAGGGAACAGTTATCTCTATGCGCGGTTCTATAAGACCGGCACGGCTGCCACGACGCCGGTCATCGGCACGACGGCTGCCGGCGCGAACGTCAACATCACGACGAAGATCAGCCTCGGGGTTGGGTTGGCGTCGTCGATGTCTGTCCAGATCGGCTCCCAAGGCGCCGGTGGGCAGGGCATGGGTGGGGGAGGTGGGGGTTGTAGCGGAGGCATGACCGGCGCGATCCAAATGAGCACCGGCGCCGCCACGAAACCCTGCACCAGCGCGGGCGACTACTACAGTAAGTATGTGAGCTGGGTCCACCAGCGCGACTAACGCGCGAGGAATGAACCAGAAGTCGGAACAGGCCACAGATCGTGGCGGCGGATCAAGCGGATGGACTGCGCGAGGGGCATTGTCGTCGTGATTGCCAAGGATCACAAGATTCCTCTTCGCCTTGTCGGCGTGAGTGAGGGAGTCGAGGACCTTCAAGAGTTCAACCCCGAGGGCTTTGTCGCCGACTTGTTTGGATAACCAACCGCCTGGTCATAAGCCGGCATTCTCTTCTCATCTTCCCCACCGCGTGCTATCCTTTGTCGTCATCATTCCAAATGCCGTCTTGGCGGCTTAATCCAAGCCGAAGGGGATGAGCGGCGATGATCAAGATCTTGATCGTTGACGACGATCAAATGAACTGCGATTTGCTGCAGAACCTGTTCACGCGCCATGGGTATCAGGTCCTTTCGGCGACGAGCGGGCGGGAAGGTCTCAGGCTGTTCCGCAAACATAGCCCACGAATCACGGTGTTGGACCTGCGGATGCCGGAAATGGATGGATTGACCGTCTTGAAAGAGATCCGCGCGGTCGACCCCCATGCCCCCGTCATTATTCTGGGAGGGGGAGCTACGGAGGTGCAGGAGAACCAGGCGCGGGCGCTGCGGGTCACCGACTTTATCCGTAAGGGCCTGTCGCTGGACATCCTTGTCGAATCTGTCAATCGCGTTTCGCAGCTCCCTCCTCAACCAAGCGCGACGTCGGCTGCGCCCGGCGACGGGCATGTGATCCAGCAGATGGATGAGTCAGTTTTGGTCGTGGATGACGATCCCCTTGTGTGTGACCTGCTGGTTCAATTCTTGAGTCTGCGAGGCTAC
>JBQTHY010000147.1:0-5460 GCA_052389395.1 Nitrospiraceae bacterium
ACAGAACGAGTGGCGACGTCTACTCGATCACAGGCCGCGCAGCTACGTCGTCGATTCCGCATCGTACTTCAGTAGGCCGGGTCCCCGCCTCGTAGATGGAGTAGAGCTCCTGGCCGCCATCCTGCACCCGGGTCCAGATCATCCGGTAGACCCCGCCAGAGCGATCAACCTTGAATCCGCGATCTCGGCGATGGATGCGGCATCATGACTGCCGCCGAAGCCCAAGCCTACTGCACGGCCTACACGAAGAAGAGCGGCAGCAACTTCTATTACTCGTTCCTGTTTCTGCCCAAAGCCAGGCGCGAAGCGATGTATACCGTCTATGCCTTCTGCAAAGCGGTGGACAGCGCCGTAGATGAACCGCCGGCCGGCAGTAATCCGAAGGAGGAGTTGAAGCGCTGGCGGAGCGAACTCGATGCAGCCTACCACGGCACACCGGCCTACCCCATCACGGTCAGCCTGGCGCACCACGTCCGAGCCCATTCCATCCCCAAGGCCTTTTTTGAAGAAGTAATCAAGGGTGTGGAGATGGATCTTTTCAACAACCGCTATGTCACGTTCGACGAATTGTCCCTCTATTGCTATCGCGTCGCTTCTGTCGTGGGCCTCATCTGCCTGCATATTTTCGGCGCCACATCGCCCCGCGCGCAGGACTATGCGGTCAACCTCGGCATGGCTTTCCAGCTGACCAACATTCTTCGTGACCTTGGCGTCGACGCGACCCAGGGTCGGATTTATCTCCCCCTCGAAGATCTGCGCTCGTGCAATTATTCCGAGAAGGCGATGCTGCAACAAGCCTATTCACCGGAGTTCAAGACACTGATGCAGCGGGAAACCGAACGGGCACATCACTATTACGAGAAAGCCCACGCTGCCTTAATCGCCCTTCCCCAGCATGAACAGCAGGCCCTCACCGTTTCGGAAATCATGCGAGGCATCTACAGTCAAATCCTGAAGAAGATAGAACAATCGGATTATCAGGTCTTTGGACCGCGCATCAGCCTCTCTACCACCCATCGCCTGGCCATCGCAATGCGCATCTGGCTTCGCTCCAGATTCTCGTGACCACTCAGTCTCATCAGTCTGTTCTCATCCTGGGCACCGGCCTGGCCGGCGTGTCGGTTGCCTATCACCTCAGCCGACAAGGCTATCGCGTGACACTGCTAGGCCATCCCGAGTGGGAAGACGGTTTCAGGACCAACGCATCGGCCGCGGCTCCGTTCCTGTTTGGATGCCATCACGAAACATGGGGGGTGCTCCGAGCCCTCGACAGGGGCATGTCCTCTCAGCCCGATTCGACGATTCCCCTCGAATTTCGGCTGCCCGATGGAGGAGTCGCCGCCTATCGATCCACTTATCTCCCTGGGGCACTCCAGTGGATGATGAGCCTGTTCGGTTTTCACGGCCTTCCATGGCGTGACCGTTGGAGGCTTTTCTCCCACTTGGAACAGATTTGGGAACAGGCACAATCTCTCCCCGCAGTCCTCGATAGTCGGATCGCGGATGAATGGCTCGCTTCGATCGGGCAAAGCCAGGCAGCACGTGACCGCATCTGGAATCCTCTCGCGCAGTGGCTGACCGGCAATTACCTGGCTCGTCTCTCCGCAGCCACTTTTGTGCAGTTGCTCTCACTTGTTTTTCTCGGCCAAGCCCTGGATGCCAGACTGACGTACCTCGATGGGTCCGTCGGGGATAGATTTATCACGCCCATGAAGCGAGCATTGGAAGAGCGTGGAGTCCAAATCCATGTCCAGACACACCGGCCCGACCTTCGTTTTGGAGAGAACGGAGTCAGTGGACTGCAACTTCAAGATGGCACACTGCTGCAAGCGCAGTGGTATGTCACTGCGCTCTCGCATCAGAAGCTGCTCCCTTTGCTGCCGGAGCGCCTCCTGACGCGCTATGCGTACTTCGCGCACCTTAGCGAGCTTGAAGCCTTATCGGAAATTGCGGTCCAATTTTCTTGCCGCTCGACGGTTCGAACCCCACGGCTCCTCTTGCTGGCAGACCGACCATTTCATCAGTGCACCACAACTCCTCTCGGTCCGCAAGAAGTCAGATGCCGCTTATCTGCGATCGACAACCAGGCTCTGGTTGCATTACGTGACAGCCAACTGATCGATCTAGGAAGGGCAGAA
This sequence comes from Nitrospiraceae bacterium, assembly GCA_052389395.1. Classification (GTDB taxonomy): domain Bacteria; phylum Nitrospirota; class Nitrospiria; order Nitrospirales; family Nitrospiraceae; genus Nitrospira_D. The sequence continues at coordinate 2,139 of JBQTHY010000147.1, forward strand.
CTCTGCGCACTGTATCCAGAGGTGGGGACAGATGGGATCCGGTCCATGGAGGTCTACCGCGACGATTATGCCGCGCTGTCGCTCCGACCAGGCACCGCGCTGCTACGACCTCTTCAGCAAAGCCCCATCCAGAACCTACTCGTTGCCGGCGCCTGGACGGACACGAGATGGCCCGCCACTGTCGAGAGCACGTTCGTCAGCGCCAGACGCTGTGTCGAGATCATCACCTCCCACCAGGCGTAACATCATCCGTATCGGCACAGCGCTCCATCACCTCGTCGCACTCTGGGCTAGGTTTGCCGCTGCTGTTTAGATAGCGCTGATCTTCAAATCGTTCGCCGCGCTGGTACTCCGCAATCACTGTCCATTCCCCGCGGCCATGAGCTGAACCGACCCCACCGCCGCGATTACCGGAACCAATAGAAACAACGCGCTCCGTACCACTGCGCCTTTCATCAGTACCCGTCGATCTCTTACTCTCGCCCAGATTGACAACCTCGCTCAGCCTTTCTAAGATATCTTCACCCTTTCCCCTTCCCATTCAACCATGAGCATGACGCCTCTCCAGGAACTTGCCAAATCTCTCCATAACTGCCAACGCTGTAAGCTGGCGAAGCTCGGGCGCAGCCAGGTTGTGTTCGGCGTGGGGAACCCCCACGCAAGCATCATGTTTGTGGGCGAGGCGCCTGGCTTTTACGAGGACCAGCAGGGCGAGCCGTTTGTCGGGGCGGCGGGAAAATTGTTGAACGACCTGCTCGCTTCGGCAGGGCTCTCACGGAACGAAATCTACATCGCGAACGTGATCAAATGCCGGCCGCCGAACAACCGCGACCCCGAACAGGACGAAGTCGATACCTGCAAACCGTTTCTCATGCAGCAGATTCAGCTGATCCGGCCGAAGCTGGTCTGCACGCTCGGAAACTGGGCGACACAGACGTTGCTCGAACGGAAAGTTGGGATTACGAAGGTCAAAGCGCAGGCGTTTTACATGAATGACTTTGTTATCTTTCCGCTACTCCACCCGGCGGCAGCCCTTCATCAAGGCAACTTGCTGGAGCCGCTGAAAGAGGATTTCAAGAAGCTCAAGGAATTTCTCGACCGCCATTCAAAACCGGCCGAGTCCACCGACACTGCGTCTGCCCCCGCGCCCACATTGCACATCGATCCGCCGCAGCCGGCACAGATGGATTTGTTTGGATAGTTGAGCTGATTGCTCCGGCGATGGGTTAGACCGCATGGCCTTGCCCCTGCTTGGCTGCGCAACTCGTTCCGTTCTGGATTTCATCTGAACGGAACTTCAAACAGTGCTCGTCATCGCCTTCGGCGACCGCACCGAGAAAGCCATGCAACCCATCGCAAGTCGCAGCTAGCCCAACCATCCTCTCCTGGCGAAAAGCCAGGATCTCCGCTCCTTGGATAAGGTTGGTCTACTAACTGACAGGCGCCTATGTAAATGGTGGTCGTTCGACTCGCTCAGTAGAGACAACTCCGTCGCCATGCCCTCGCATCGAATAAGTCAGGAGCAACTGGGACATCCTACTTTTTCAGGGGCGATGCCGAGGCTCAGAGCGGACTTCACCGAAGGAGCGGGGACCCATCGAGGCTCGGCTGAGAAGGAAAGCGGAAACTGACCGAGTCCGCGAGGGAATTTCCGAAAGCTGCCGCTCAGCGGAGCCCGAACGGGTCGCTCCAGGAGGCGTAGGGAGCGGTTGAGCCTCGGCATCGGACCATGACCGAGGCCTAAAGGTAAGTAGGTGTTATGCCTTGGATTTGATCGTCGAGGAGGCGTCCGAATCCGCGGCCTCGCGACCTTCTTCGGTAGGTTTTTCTTCTTCCGGCACATCGAACCACTGTACCAGAATCTCATCCCACCAACCTTCGGTGACATCCTTGCCCGGATCAGTGCCCAAGAACGCCACATCCTCTTTCTTGATCGAAGGGCCGACCAGATGAGGCTGGAACTTCATTCGGTCGATAACCTCTTTCGTTGCATGGCCTCCGATAATCCAAGAATCCGGATCGGCTCGCCGGGACTTATAGGCCTTCAGCCCGAACTTCAGAAACATAAAGACCTGTCGTTGGATCGGATCGGTGACGCCGGACTCAGGGAGACTTAGCGTCTTCTCGATTTTCTTTCGCCAATGCCGGTCGTCGTAGCGCGACGTGATTAGCTGGAGCACTTTCTTTCCGAGCTCGGCATCAAGCGGCACGGTACGAGTCAATCCTCCTATGACTTGAGATGTTGATTAAAGAACGCCAGCGCCCTGCCCCAGGCGTCCCTTGCAGCGTCGGGCCGGTACACGGTCTTATCGACGTCGCGGAAAAACCCATGCGGAGCGCCGGGGTAGGTCTTGATCTCGCCGACCTTCTGATATTTTTTCAGCGCCGCCGCAAGCCGCTGGACGTCCGCCTTCGTGATCCAACCGTCGTCTTCTCCATAGAAATACAGGACAGGAGCAGACAGTTTCTGGAGGGGGGCGTCCGGATTGGGAACCTGGCCGTAGAATGGAACTGCGGCTTTGATCTCGGGGTTCACACAGGGCAGCATGAGCGCATAGGATCCACCCATGCAAAATCCGGTCACGCCGATCCTTGCCCCGTCGGCTTCCGGTACTGACTTGAGATAGGCCACGGTCGCGTTCAAATCTCTGAGACCATCTTCCTGCTGCAACGAATTCATTAATTTGCCGGCCTCACCGGGGTCGGTCGTGAGCGCATATCCGAGTCTCGAGTACAGATCTGGGGCAATAGCTACGTAGCCTTCCGCCGCATATCGCCTGGCGATATCCTTGATATGCTCGGTGAGCCCCCACCACTCCTGGATCACGATGATGGCGGGCCGCTTCTCTGTCGTCCGCGGAGCTGCAACGAACGCTCGCACCGTGACATTGCCACTTGGATACTGGACTGTTGTTTCTCTCATTGATTCAGCCATGACTCACCTCCGTACCAGACGTGAGTTCTTAATTCTCAGTTTTGAGTTGTTAGTTTGTCGCCCTAAACTCACCACTCAAAACTCACAATTCAACACTGCCCATGCCTTGAGGCGCGGCTAATTGCCAGCCACCATCATCTCCGAAACCTTCACCGTGGGGCTTGCGATCCGGCCTCGAAAGACGAGATCGTCTCCGACCATTTCGATGTTCTTCAACATCTCCTTCAAATTTCCGGCAATCGTGATTTCTTCCACAGGATGGAGGAGCTCACCATTCTCGATCCAAAACCCACAGGCTCCGCGCGAATAATCGCCTGTCACCATGTTGATGCCGAACCCGATCAGCTCGGTTACGTAGAGTCCTTCTTTGACCGATCCGATGATCTG
>JBQTHY010000148.1:0-4919 GCA_052389395.1 Nitrospiraceae bacterium
ACCCAAACCGCCGGCCGCGGCCGACTCGGTCGCCAGTGGTATTCCCCGCCCGGGAAGAACCTCTACTGTTCTCTCCTGCTACGCGCCATGCCTGGGCCCGATCAGCAGACCCTCTGGTTGTCCTGGATTCCCATGATCGCAGCCCTGGCTGTGAGCCGGACCGTGCAGGGCATCGCCGGTCTGGCAACGACCGTGAAATGGCCGAACGATATCCTGATCGGAACCCGGAAGCTCGGCGGCGTGCTCTGTGAGAGCAGCGGGCTTGGCACGTCCCACGCCGTCGTCATCGTCGGCATTGGCCTGAACGTGAATATCCGCCGCGACGAATTCCCCGACGACCTGCGGGATCTGGCCGCTTCGCTGGCGACCGAAGCGCAGCATCCTTTCGATCGTAACGCCCTGCTGGCCGCGCTCTTATCTGAAATGGAAACCCGGTGCGAGGCGCTTCTCGCCGGCGGGTACGGCGACATTCTCAAGGAGGATGTGTTACGGTGTGGCACGTTGGGCCGCCGGGTGCTCGTGGAACTGGCCCACAGCGAACATGTGGATGGCATGGCCGAGTCCATTTTGCCAGATGGTTCACTCCGCGTAATCCGGACCAGCGCGTCCGGCCAGTCGCAGACGTTCGATGTTCGCGCGGGCGACGTCGTCCACTTGCGATGAAGACAGGAATGAGTTGCAAGCTGGCAGGCTGACACGTCCTTCTCTTGCAACGTGCTGCTTGTAACTTGTCAGCTTTTTGAAGAGACCATGCTGCTCGCGATCGATATCGGCAACACGAACGTCGTCGGGGGGATCTTTGAGAACTCAAACCTCCTCGCCCATTGGCGGCTAGCAACCGATCCGAAGGCCACTGCCGATGAGTATGGCGTCCTCTTTCTCAACCTGCTCACGCGTAGCGGGCAAGTCCCCGAGCAGGTCACCGGCGCAATCATTTCCAGTGTCGTCCCTGCCCTCACAGGAACGTTCGAGTTGATGGTCGAAACTTACTTTCACCGCACCCCGCTCATCGTTTCGAGCGATATGGATACGGGCCTGACGCTCATCTACGCCAACCCGAAAGAGATCGGAAGCGACCGCATCGTCAACGCGGCAGCGGCCTACCATAAATATCGCAGGAACGTCATCATCATCGATTTTGGCACGGCAACAACCTTTTGCGCTGTGACGAAAGCCGGTGACTATCTCGGCGGGGTCATTGCACCCGGTCTCGGTATTTCAGCCGAAGCGCTGTTCGCCCGAGCAGCCAAATTGAGCAAGGTCGAGATCGCTCGCCCTAAAGCCGTCATTGGAACCGATACCGCAAGCAGCATCCAGGCAGGACTTGTATTCGGCTATGCCGGATTGGTCGATGCCGTCGTTCGACGGATGGAGGGGGAACTGGGTCAACCCTCCTACGTCATCGCAACAGGAGGATTAGCCCCGGTAATCGCTCCGGAAACGGAATCGATTCAGAAAATTGAACCGTTGCTGACCCTTGAGGGGCTTGAGCTTCTCTACCGCCGGGCTCGTGGCACCACCTCAGAGACCTAGCCGAGTCACCCGGCTTATCTCCATATTCCTCCTGAGATATTTCTTTCTCCTCCTGTTGACTTCCTCTCCCGTATGGATATCTCCGTGCGCTGGAGGGGTATATTGATGAGCCAGGAAGAAGACAGCACGAATATAAACGCTAATACTATTGAGGAGTTAGAGGATGGCGCCCTTGCGAACAGGGAGCAGAGTGATGCTGCCCAGACCGCCCTTGCTGAAAAGGTAGAGGAATGTAAGACCCTCAACGACAAATACCTGCGACTGGCTGCGGAGTTTGACAACTATAAGCGGTTGACACAGCGAGAGCAACGCGACCAGATCAAATTCGGAAATGAGCAGTTGCTGCAGGAACTGTTGCCTGTGGTCGACAACATGGAACGAGCGATTAAGGCCGCACGAGACAACGGGGGCAGTTCAGCGTTAGTCCGGGGTATGGATCTGACCCTGAAACAGTTGTCGGGAGCCCTCGCGAAGTTTGGCGTACAGGCCGTGGAGTCTGTCGGCCAGGCGTTCGACCCGAGCGCACACCAGGCTGTTTCTCATGTGCCGTCCGACAGCGTGCCACCCAATCATGTAGTGGACGAGTTTCAAAAGGGCTATCGTTTGCATGAGAGAATTCTTCGCGCCGCTATGGTCAGCGTGTCATCGGGTCCAGCGAATGTCTCTGACGAAGATTCAGCGACGAATTAACACATCGATTTCATTCCGCAGCTGATATCGGGAAGGAAGGAGTCTACCAATGGGTAAAGTTATCGGCATCGACCTCGGGACCACCAACTCCTGCGTGGCCATTATGAGCGGCGGAGACCCTGTCGTGATCGCCAACGCCGAAGGGAGCCGTACCACTCCTTCCGTCGTGGCCATCACCGATAAGGCCGAGCGCTTAGTTGGTCAAATTGCAAAACGGCAAGCCATCACCAACCCTGAAAACACCATTTTCTCGGTAAAGCGCCTAATGGGCCGGAAGTTCAAGAGCCGAGAGGTTCAAGATGCCTTGAAGCGGCTCCCCTATAAAGTGGTCGAAGCGGACAATGGTGATGCCCACGTCGAGTTGCGAGGCAAACGCTACAGCCCACCGGAAGTCTCGGCCATGATCCTCCAGAAAATGCGGCAGACTGCGGAAGACTATCTCGGCGAGAAAATCACTGAAGCTGTCGTCACCGTCCCGGCCTATTTCGACGACAGTCAGCGTCAGGCGACGAAGGATGCCGGTCAGATCGCCGGTCTGAACGTGCTCCGCATCATCAACGAGCCGACCGCGGCTTCGCTCGCTTATGGGCTGGATAAGAAGAAAGATGAGCGGATCGCCGTTTACGATTTGGGTGGCGGCACCTTCGATATCTCAATTCTCGAAATCGGCGAAGGCGTCTTCGAGGTGAAATCCACCAACGGTGACACCTTCCTCGGCGGCGACGACTTCGATCTCCGCGTGATGGACTGGCTGGTCGACGAATTCAAAAGAGACCAAGCTATCGATCTCCGGAAAGACCGGATGGCGCTCCAACGCCTCAAAGAAGCAGCGGAGCGGGCGAAGATCGAGCTCTCGTCATCTCAGGAAACCGAAATCAATCTGCCCTTTATCACAGCCGATGCCAGCGGCCCGAAGCACATGGTGGTGAAGCTCACGCGGGCCAAGCTGGAACAGCTCGTGGATGATTTAATTCAACGCACGATCGACCCTTGCCGCAAGGCCCTGTCCGACGCGGGTGTGACCGGCAAGGATATCCAAGAAGTCGTGCTGGTCGGAGGCATGACCCGCATGCCCAAGGTGATTCAAGTTGTGAAGGACTTCTTTGGCAAGGATCCGCATCGCGGTGTGAACCCCGATGAAGTCGTGGCAGTCGGCGCAGGCATTCAGGGCGGCGTGCTCAAGGGCGAGGTCAAGGACGTGCTACTGCTCGACGTGACGCCGCTCTCGCTTGGAATTGAAACGCTCGGCGGGGTCTTCACGAAGCTCATCGAGCGCAACACCACCATTCCGACGAAAAAGAGCCAGATCTTCTCGACCGCCGCAGACAACCAGACTGCCGTCACGATCCGGGTCTTCCAAGGCGAACGCGAAATGGCCAACGACAATAAGCTCCTTGGACAGTTTGATCTGGTCGGGATTCCCCCTGCCCCGCGCGGCATGCCGCAAATTGATGTCTCCTTCGACATCGACGCGAACGGCATTGTTCATGTGGCGGCCAAGGACATGGCAACACAGAAAGAACAGTCGATCAGGATTACGGCCTCCAGCGGCCTCAGCAAAGATGAGGTCGAGAAACTCGTCAAGGATGCCCAAGCCCATACCGACGAAGACAAAAAGCGGCGCAAGCTCGCCGAAGCCAAGAACCAAGCGGACAATTTGATATATCAGACCGAAAAAAATCTGACGGAGTATGGCGACAAGGTCTCCCCAGAGGACAAGACGAAAATCCAAGACGCAGTGGCCGGGCTCAGGAAGTCTCTGGAAGGATCGGATGCGCAAGCTATCGAATCGGCGACTCAGACACTCATGACTGCCTCGCACAAACTGGCCGAGGAAATGTATAAGAAAGCGGCCTCACCCACCGGTGCTCAGGACGCAACGACCGGCGGAGACGGCGCCGGCAGCTCGAAGACCGATGAGAAAGTCGTGGACGCAGAATTCGAAGAAGTAGACAAGGACAAGAAGTAGCTTAGAATATCCGTTAGGTAGACCGAGTTTCCCGGAACGTGGGAACTCGGTCTTTCTGTACTTTCATATGAGCATCGGCATCCGTGACCAAGCGCGACTACTACGATATCCTCGGCGTTGAGAAATCCGTTTCCGACGACGAACTCAAGAAGGCCTATCGACGGCTTGCTCGACAGCACCATCCAGATCTGCAGACCGGGGATCATCAGAAAAAAGCCGCCGAGGTAAAGTTCAAGGAAATCAACGAAGCGTACGAAACCCTAAGCGACCGTGAGAAGCGGAAACGGTACGATATGTTTGGCCATGCCGGGGCGCAGCAGGGCCCCGGAGGATTCGAGGGATTTGATTTTGGACGCGGGGGCTTCGGAGATGTCTTTAACGATATCTTCGAGGATTTCTTCGGGCAAGCACGCGGCGGAACCAGGGCGGAACGGGGCCAGGATCTTCAATACAACCTGGAACTCTCCTTCGAAGAAGCCGTATACGGCAAAGAGGCGAAACTCAAGGTTCCGCGTTGGGAAGTGTGCATCGACTGCAAAGGAACCGGAGCGAAATCTGCCTCGTCCATCAAGACCTGCCCCAGCTGCAAAGGGGCCGGGCAACTCCGTTTCCAGCAGGGATTCTTCAGCGTCAGCCGACCATGTGGTCAATGCGAAGGCGCCGGGCAGATTGTAACGGAACCCTGTGCGACCTGTCAGGGCAGACAACGGACGTACAAGGAACGGAC
>JBQTHY010000149.1:0-6828 GCA_052389395.1 Nitrospiraceae bacterium
CGGCTGAGCTCGAACGCGAGGGGATTACAATTTGCGAGTCGACGTTCGGCCTCGAAGGGATTCTGGGTGAAGAGGGCCCAGTGACATCTCGCCGACCGACCGTAGCGGAGTGGAATGACATCCGCTACGGCTGGGACGTGGCGCAGGAGATCGGACGCCTCGATATCGGCCAATGTGTCGTGATCAAAGACCGTGTGGTTGTGGCTGTGGAAGCGGTTGAAGGAACCGATGGAGCGATCAAACGCGGAGGAGAATTGTCCAAAGAGGGCGCGGTGGTGGTGAAACGTTGCAAGCCGCAGCAGGACCTCCGGTTTGATTTGCCTGCCATCGGACCTCGGACGATTGAGGTGATGGTGTCAGTCAAGGCCGCAGTGCTGGCGGTCGAAGCCGGTCGAACAGTGATGTTGGATCGAGAGCTGCTCGTGAACAAGGCGGAGGAAGCGGGGATCGCGGTTATCGGAATAAAAGGAGACGGGTGACTCATTGCGCGACGGGCGAGACAAGCGGGACAGGCGAGCCTTGAGAAGCCGGCGATTCGGATGGACCCCGCACCTCACGATGTTACCGCTCGTCACCTGTCACGCATCACTCATCACGATCTTATGAAATCACTTCGTGCCGGCGTCATCGGTGTCGGGCATTTAGGGCAACACCATGCGAGGCTCTACTCTGTCCTGCCGGGCTCGACGCTGATTGGCGTCACGGATCAGGATTTTGGACGGGCTCGGGTTATCGCTGATCGGCACGGCGCGCGATCGTTTAAGAGTCTTCCTGAACTCTTGAAAGTGGTCGATGTGGTCAGTGTCGCTGTGCCCACGTCGGCCCATTATGCCGTCGCCAAAGCCTGTCTCGAAGCTGGAAAGCACGTCCTGGTCGAGAAGCCGATTGCCGTGATGTCCGGCGAGGCGCAGGAACTCGTGGAACTCGCAAAGGCCAGGGGGTGCAGGCTTCAGGTCGGCCACAGTGAACGGTTCAACCCCATTATGCAGCTCATGCGGCCGCACATTCAGCGGCCGACGTTTATTGAATGTCACCGACTCGGACTCTACAGCGAACGTGGAACCGATGTGGATGTCGTGTTGGACTTGATGATTCACGATCTCGATCTGGTGCTGTCCTTCAATCCGGGGCCGGTCGAAGAGGTACAGGCTGCGGGGGTGCCCGTGCTTTCATCGACGATCGATATCGCCAACGCGCGCATCCAATTTCAGAGCGGGTGTGTCGCCAACTTGACCGCGAGCCGGGTCTCTCTCAACAAGATGCGCCGGTTGCGCATGTTTCAGCGGGACAGTTATGTGTCGATTGATTTCCAAACTCGCCATGGGATGGTCGGACGTCGGTCGATGGACCAGAGCCAAAAACCGAGGATCGCGATCGAAGAATTCAAGGGAAGTGATGGCGAGCCGCTGAAATTGCAGCTTGAATCGTTCCTGGAGTCCATCCGGACGGGATCCTGTCCCGTGGTGTCAGGCGAAGATGGAGCAGCCGCACTGGCAGTCGCACATCAAGTGCTGGCCGCGATCGATTCTTTTGTGCAGCGCAACGCATAAGAACACAGGTTGGGGGCGGGGTTCCAATCAGCCCGCCCGGTCTCGTCGGGCCGTAGCCAAGGGCCTGATCCTGCGTACACCACCATGGCGCGCATTCTGATCATCACCGGCGAGGCCTCTGGCGATCTTCACGGGGCCAATCTTGCCAACGCGTTGAAAGCGCGTGACCCACAGGTCTCGTTGACAGGTATTGGAGGAGCGGCAATGGAGGCGGCCGGTGTGCAATTGGTGCGAGAGATAGGGAGGTTCGATGTCATCGGCGTGGTGGGTCCCTTGGCGATCGCGGCGGTGATTCGACGGTTTCTGGCCATGCGGCGATTATTCAGGTCCGTGCCCTGGGATGCAGTCGTCTTTGTCGACAACCCTGGATTGAATCTACGCTACGCCTATTTCGCGAAGAGAGCAGGCCTGCGCGTGTTCTACTATATCGCGCCGCAGATTTGGGCCTGGAGGCCAGGGCGGATTCACTGGATCAAGCAACGAGTCGATCATGTCCTGGTAGTCCTTCCGTTTGAGAAACCCATCTACGACAAAGCCGGTATTCTTTGTACATTCGTCGGCCATCCGTTACTGGATGCGGTCGCGTCTCAGTATGATCCCAAGAGCCTCCGCACGAAATTCAATCTCGCATCTGAAGGGCGTGTGATCGCATTGCTACCGGGGAGTCGGACGCGGGAAGTGCAATACCTGCTGCCGATCCTCCTCGACGCAGCGGAAAAATTAGCATGTCGGGAGCCCAAAACGCAGTTTATCCTGGCGCAGGCCTCTACGATTCATGATAATCTGTTGCAGTCTCACTTACGACGAAGCCCCGTCCCTGTCACGGTCGTGAAAGGGCAGGCCAGTGAAGTCATGACGGTATCGGATCTGGCGCTGGTGGCGTCGGGCACAGCCACATTACAAGCGGCCGTGGTCGGGACTCCCATGATCTTGATCTATCGGACCACTCCGTTGACCTTTTGGCTGGCACGTTTTCTGATTCGAGTCAGATGGATCGGGCTAGTGAATCTGGTAGCAGGCCGGTCTGTGGTGCCGGAGTTGATCCAGTCCGATGCGACCGGACAGCGATTGTATGAAGAAGCCTTGCAGATCTTGGAAGATCGATCGGTGTATGCTGAAATGAAACGAAGTTTGGCGAAGGTGCGAGCAGATTTGGGCGAACCCGGTGCCTCCACCAGGGCGGCAGAGGTGGTCTTAGCAGCATGTCGGGCCTAGATCGCTATATGCGTCTCATGCGGCAAGTCCGCCCCTACCGGGTGAGGTTTGCGGTGGCCTTCGTCTGCTCCGGGCTCGTGGCGGTGCTAACGGGCGCCTATGCCTGGCTCGTGCGGCCGGTCTTGGACGGGATTTTCATCGAGAAGAACGGGGACTTATTGTTGGTCCTGCCGCTGGCGTTGCTGGGTGTAGCGGTATTGAAGGCCTTGTTCAGCTACGGGCAGACGTATTTGATGGCCTATGTCGGCAATCGAGTCGTCGCCGATATTCGGCAAGAGTTGTTCCATCATCTCATGCGGCTGCCGGTCGGCTTTCATGATGCGAACACGTCGGGCCGGTTGGTCTCACGGGTGGTGAACGATGTCGGGCTGATGGCCAGTGCCGCCTCGAGTGTCGTGAAGGACATTTTCCAGAATGCGCTCACGTTTCTGGCCATGGTGGGCGTGATCGTCTATCAGAATTGGCAACTGGCGGGACTTTCGATCATTGTCATTCCACTGTCCGCGATGACGATGGTACGGATGGGGCAGCGATTGCGGAGATTAGCCACGAGTGGACAGGAGCGGATGGGCGATATGGCCTCAACCCTTCAAGAAACCCTCGCCGGCATCAGGATAGTGAAGGCCTTCGGACGAGAAGAGGTGGAGGCCGAACGGTTCAAGGAGTCCAACCGGGCTTTCTTGTCCACTACGCTGAAATCGAATCAAGTGTGGTCGATCGGGTCATCGCATATGGAAGTGATCGGGGTCATCGGCGTGGCAACGATTATCTGGTACGGTGGCTCTTTGGTGATCCAAGGCACGATGACGCCCGGCGCGTTTTTCTCATTCTTGGCGGCTATGTTCATGGCCTATACCCCGATCCGCAAGTTGTCAGGAGCGAACAACCTGATTCAACAGGCGCTGGCTGCGGCCGAGCGGGTCTATGAGGTGTTGGACCTCAAGACAGAGCAGTCTCAGGATCATGGCTCCGTACTGCTGACGGGGATCAACGACACGATCGAGTTCCAGGGTGTTTCGTTGCGTTATGAGAGTCACGCGGTTCCCGCCCTGGCCGGTATCAATCTCTCGATCAAGGCCGGAGAAGTCGTGGCGTTTGTGGGGAGCAGCGGAAGCGGAAAAACCACGCTGGTCAATCTCCTGCCACGGTTCTACGAACCCACTGCAGGACAGATTCTCCTCAATGGCACGCCGCTGACATCGTACAATCTGCAGTCGCTAAGGGCCCACATCGGGATTGTCTCACAGGAGGTTCTGCTGTTTGACGACACGATTAGAAGCAACATTGCGTTTGGACGAACCGGAGCAACCCATAGAGACATCGAACAAGCCGCAACGTTAGCCTACGCCCACGACTTCATCCTCCGCCTGCCTGAGGCGTATGACACGGTTATCGGAGAGCGTGGGGTGAAACTGTCGGGGGGAGAGCGACAACGCCTGGCTATCGCGCGCGCCATCCTTCGCGATCCCCCCCTCTTGATTCTTGATGAGGCAACCTCGGCGTTGGATACCGAGTCCGAACGCATCGTGCAGTTGGCCTTAAGCAATGTGATGAAAAACCGGACGACCCTTGTGATTGCGCACCGGCTTTCCACCATCCACAATGCGGATCGAATCGTCGTCTTGGATCGAGGGACCATCGTAGAAGTGGGGTTGCATGAGGAACTGCTCCGGCAGGGAGGGTTGTATCGCCGGCTGTATGCCATGCAGTTCCAATCGGAAGAATTGGCCCTTTGAAGCATTGCTCCATTGAATCATTGAAACAATGAGTCATTGATTCAATGAAACATTCTTTCTTTCTGAATTGGCTGAAGTTGTCCGTGCTGCCGCCTGTCGGGGCCGCGGTGATCCGTGCCATCGCCCGATCGATGCGATGTCTCACCCGCGGGAATGAAGGGGTCGATGCGTTGTATCGGGATGGGCACCACATTATTCTGGCGTTTTGGCACGCCCAGCAGCTGATGATTCCGATCGGTTATCGGGGAACTGGCTCCCATGTGTTAATCAGCCAACACGGCGATGGAGAAATCATCGCGCGCATCATTGCGCGGTTCGGCCATGAGGCCGTGCGGGGGTCGAGCACGCGCGGGGGCTCCGGGGCGCTCCGCGCGTTGATCAAATTAGGTCGGTCCGGGCAGGACCTGGTCGTGACGCCCGATGGTCCCAAGGGGCCGCGTCAGGTCGCGAAGCGTGGGGTGGTGCAACTCGCAAAGGCGACAGGGCTGCCGATTGTGCCACTGGCCTTCGCCTGCTCAAAAAAAAACTCTTCGCGAGCTGGGATCGTTTCATGGTCCCATATCCGTTTGCCCGAGGCCTTTTTCTCTATGGGGACCCACTCTGGGTCTCACGTGAAACGGACGATGCCTCACTCGAAGCGACCCGCCTGGAACTCGAGACCGTCTTGAATCGACTGACGGCGGAAGCGGAGGCAGCAGTGAATGCAGGGCGTGACTAGCGAGACAGGGGAGAGTTGCCGAGAGTACACACCTCCGAATGGTGCCGGTCCTGCGTTGTTTGTCATTTCCGCGCCTCTCGCGCCCCGCGCATTTCTCGCCTCTCTCGCGTAGTCGTGAATGACATGTGGCGACTCCTCTACAATGGCCTGTTTCTTCTCGCTGCTCCCATCGTCCTCTGCGTTCTAGTGGCGAAGCCGCGCTGTCGGAGGGGGCTGGCACAGAGGCTTGGGTTAGAAGACAGTCTGTCTCGTCTGTCTGGTCTATTCGGTCTATCTCGTCTATTCGGTCTGTTTGGTCTATCTCGTCGACATGACCGACCAGACAGACCAGATAGACAAGAGAGACCAGACAGACCAGACAAACCAGACAAGCCTGTCATCTGGGTTCATGCCGTGTCGCTCGGCGAAGTGGTGGCGGCAGTGCCGCTTGTGAAGGCGTTGTACGGACGCCATCCTGAATACCGCTACATTGTCACGACCGTGACCGAGACCGGCCGCGAAGCGGTCGAGCAGCGGTTGGCAGGGGTTGTCGAACATCGGTATGCTCCACTTGATTTTCCCTGGGTAGTATCCGGCATGGTCAAACGGTTGCGCCCTGTGCTTTACGTCTTTGTCGAGACCGAGTTGTGGCCGAATCTATTGTGGACGTTGCAGGCAAGACAGGTGCCGACTATTCTCGTGAATGGACGGTTGTCCTCACGCTCCTTTCGCCGTCAGGACATCGGCCCGATCCGCTTGTTCTACCGATCGGTTCTTAAATCATTGACGTTGTGTTTGATGCAGTCCGACCGTGACCGGCAGCGCATTGTGGCGTTGGGGGCGGAGGCTGCCCGTGTTTTCACCACAGGCAACATCAAATTCGATCAACCGTTGCCTGAGGACCAGGTCACTGCCTTGCTACGGCGAAGCCTTGGAGTGGCAGCGCAGGAACAATTGTTCTTGGCCGGCAGTACGCATGCCGGTGAAGAGGAGCTCTTGCTATCGGCCTATGGACAGATCGTGAAGATGCATCCTTCGACTGTGCTGATGCTGGCGCCGCGACATATCGAACGGGTGGATCGGGTTGAGACGATGATTCGAGGAGCCGGGTTCATCGCGCAACGCAAGAGCCAGATTCGCGAAGTGGCGGCAGGCCCGCGCGTGATCATCTTGGACACGAGAGGGGAATTGGCCCACGCCTACCGAGAAGCGGTGGCGACATTCGTGGGGGGGACGCTGGTTCCGGTGGGCGGCCACAATTTGTTGGAGCCGGCGGTCTGGGGAAAGCCCGTCATGTTTGGACCCTATACGGACCACTGTGCTGAAGTCGCGACGTTATTGCAAGAGGCAGGGGGAGGCTGTCGAGTCTCCGGGGTCGGGGACCTGGTCCACTACCTGAATGGATGGTTGTCCAATCAAGAGGCTTGCGAGAGGGTAGGGCAGGCTGCGAGGCGCGTGGTGTTGGAGAACCAAGGCGCAGTTAAACGGAGCCTGGAGTTTATTGAATCCTGTCTGACTTCCGCTCCATCCGGTTCCAAGCGGTTCGTCGAAACAGCGCCAGGACCAGTCATGGCCAGACCATAACATGGTGCTCTTGCATCCTGGACAGCCGGTTCGAAAGGGGCTCTAC
>JBQTHY010000150.1:0-9359 GCA_052389395.1 Nitrospiraceae bacterium
CCGCGAAACATATCCTTGTCCTTCAGCACTTCTTCGAGCATCTGATCCGCCAACTTGGCGGCCAGCCGCCGCCGGTACCAGCGTCGCCCCAGTACGATCACGAGGGCACCTGTCACAACGATGACTAGAGCCAACCCTCTATCCTCCATGAACTAAGCATAGTCAAGTCTCCGGCGGGGGGCAAGGGGAAAGGCCGCATTCCTCCCTCCACTTCTGTGACAGGCATCGCCGCCGAGTAGGATGAATACTTGATATGGTGAAATGGACATGCATTGCTCTACGGTGGGACCTTACGGTTTCCCAACCGGGGCACCAAGTTCTTGGGGATGTTCGAGGATTCGTTTTAACTCCTTCAGAAACTCCGCTCCCATCACCCCATCGATGGCCCGGTGATCGCAGGACAATGTCACCTGCATTCGTCGTCCGACTTTCACGCTCCCCGCGTCCACCACCGGCACGTCGCGGACAGCGCCCACAGCCAACGACGCGGCCTGTGGCGGAATGAGCACAGCCATGAAGTTGTCTACGTCGAACATGCCGAGATTGGAAATGGAGAAGGTGGCGCCGGTGTATTCGTGCGGTAGCAACCGCTTCTGTTTGGCTCGCTCGATGAGCGCTCGTGATTCGTTCGAAATCGCCTGCAACGTTTTCGCACCACAGTCGCGAATAACGGGCATAATTAATCCGTCCTCCATGCCGACGGCCACGCCGATATCGATGCGCGCATAGCGTCGGATCGCCTCGCCGACATAGGACACGTTCATCTGCCGATGCCGGGTGAGTGCCAGCGCCGTGGCTTTGATCAGCAGATCGGTGAACGAGGGATGGGATTGCCGGCCTTGTTTCCATTGCTTGCGGAACTGCTCTGCCGCCTCCATATCGATTTCCTTCGTCAGGTAGAAATGCGGCACCGGCGCTTTGCTCTGAGTCGTGGCCCGGGCAATGGCTTTCCGCATTTGTGTCAGAGGCTGATCCGTTCCGGGGGGCATGGCCGACGTGGCCGGAGCTTGCGCCTTCACCACATCATCCTCGACGATTCTCCCCCCAGGGCCGGTGCCTGCTATGGTGGAAAGGTCGATCCCTCGTTCGGCAGCCAGCGCTTTTGCTCGAGGGGACACGACAAGTCGGCTCTCCTCTGTTCGCGCGGGTGATGCGGTAGGTGTAGCGGCCGCTACTGCGGCAGTGGGCTTGGCGCCGGTCGACGGGGCGGCCGTGACTGTGTCAGTCAGGGCCGCCGTGATGTCTTCATCGGCCTCGCCGATCACACCCAACAAAGTCCCGGATTGAACCGTGTCACCGTTATGGACCAGGATCTTCCGCAGAATGCCGGAGGCAAACGCTTCGAGATCCATCACAGCCTTGTCGGTTTCAATTTCGGCGAGAGCTTCCCCGGCCTGCACCTGATCCCCCTCGCGTTTCTTCCACTCAAGAAGAATCCCCTCCTCCATCGTATCCGTGAGTTTGGGCATGACAACGCGGCTCGCCATGGCTCTCCTCCCGTCACAAAAGGGACTTGACGGCTCCGATCACACGCGGGAGGTCCGGGATCGCGGCATCCTCCAACGGACGGCTATAAGGCATCGGTACGTCTTCGCCGGTGACGCGCCGGATTGGGGCATCCAGGTAGTCAAACGCGGTTGAATACACGCTCTCGGCAATCTGCGCCCCCAACCCGCAAAAGCGCCAGCCTTCTTCGACAATCACCAGCCTCCCCGTCTTCTTGACTGAGGTCACGATCGTCTGGAGATCCAACGGTTTGAGGGTACGTGGGTCGATCACCTCACCCTCGATGCCCTCTCGACTCAGTTGATCAGCGGCTTCCAGCGCAAGCAAGAGCATCTTCGAATAGCCGACCATGGTCACGTCGCGCCCGGCCCGTTTCACTTCGGCTACGCCGATAGGGATCGTGTACTCACCATCCCGGACCTCCCCTTTCGTGCCATACAACAACTGCGCTTCGATGAAGATAACGGGGTTATGGTCTCTGACCGCACTCTTGAGCAGACCCTTCGCATCGTGCGGTGTGGCCGGCGCGATCACTCTCAACCCCGGCACGTGGCAGAACCATGCTTCCAGACTTTGCGAGTGTTGGGCTCCTAGCTGGTGAGCGGCGCTCCCAGGACCACGAATGACGAGCGGAACGGAGAGTTGTCCTCCCGACATGTACCGGATTTTTGCGGCATTGTTGACGATTTGATCGAGGGCGAGAATGCTGAAGTTCATCGTCATAAGCTCCACGATCGGATGGAGCCCGCCCATGGCGGCGCCGATGGCCAGGCCGGTAAAGCCGGCTTCGGTGATCGGTGTATCAATCACCCGTTGTGGCCCGAATTCCTCGACGAAGCCCTTGCTGACCTTGAAGGCGCCCTGATAGTGGCCGACTTCTTCGCCGATCAAGAAGAGGCGCTGATCCCGTCGCATCTCTTCCCGCATGGCTTGGTTGAGGGCCTCCCGATAGGACAACACCATGGCCTGTCTTACTCCTGCAGCACGTCCGTATGCAGATCCGACGGGGTTGGGAACGGGCTCTCCTCCGCGAATTTGACGGCGGCTGCCACGACCTCATTCACGTCCCGCTCGAGCTGTTTGAAATCAGCTTCACTACCCAGGTTCTGATTTAGCATTGTCTCCCGCAAGAGGAGGAGGGGGTCTCGCTTACGATACTCGTCCACTTCTTCCTTGGTTCGGTAATGCCCATGCGCCGGGTCGGCCATCGAGTGGCCCATGAACCGGTAGGTGGTCGCCTCGAGGAACCAAGGACCGTTCCCCCCGCGCACTTTGTCCACCACTTTTTGCATGACCGAGCGAACCGCGAGCACGTCCATGCCGTCTACCCGCTCCGCGGTAATTCCATAGGAGCGGGCAGTTTCCGCCACAGCCGTATATAACGCGATGGCCCGTTCAACCGGAGTGCCCATGCCGTAACGATTGTTCTCACAGACAAAGATCACCGGGAGTTTCCATAAGGCTGCCAGATTGAACGCCTCATGCGCCTGCCCGCTCGGCAGCGCTCCTTCCCCGAAAAAACAGACTGTGACCAGATCACGGGCCTGATACTTATTGGCAAAGGCCAGGCCCGTCGCCAGCGGGAGGTGGCCGCCGACAATGGCATAGCCGCCCATAAACCGGCGAGGCAGGTCCACCAGGTGCATTGATCCACCCTTGCCTTTGCACAGGCCTGTGGCCTTGCCAAACAACTCGGCCATCACCTTGCCAGGGTCGGAACCTCGAGCGAGACAATGGCCATGGTCGCGGTAGGCACTGATCACATAGTCATCAGGTCGAAGGGCGGCTACGGCACCGACTGCGATCGCCTCTTCGCCGATATATAGATGGAGGAAGCCGGCGATCTTCGCTAGAGCATACATCTCGGCCGATTTCTCTTCGAATCGACGAATCAGCAGCATCTGACGGTACAGCGCCAAGAGGTCCGCCCGGTTCATGGCGGCCATTATGCAAGGTAGCTCGAAGCGAACACAAGTTGGGTCTGCTCAGACCAAGAGAGATCATGGAAATTCCAGAGCTGGTGGCGCTCGGAAGTGCAGGACCTGATGGCCGGGAAACCGGAGCATGTGGCTGATAGCGTGTGGCACTCAAAGAACGCGAAGCGCGGGCAACCGTAATGCTCAATGTTCAATGTTGAATGTTCAATTGGGCATTGAGAATTGAGTATTGAACATTCCTCGGAAAGGCGAAATACGAGAAACGGCAGAAAGCGACTTGCCAAGCGTGCGTCCTTCCGCTATGAATGCGCGAGGTAACAACTACCAGATGGGACTGGGCGCTCATGGTTCACATCAGACCAGCGACCGAAGCGGATTTCGCTGTCCTGCTTCAGGTACAGCAGGCCGCCTTCGGCGAATATGCCACTGTTTATCAGGTAAGCGGCTGGACGACGGAAACGCTCGAAAGTCTTAGGGAGGATGCGAAAGAGAAACATATCTTCGTCGCGGAGGTGGAGGGCGCGGTTGTCGGATCCGTGCGCTTTTGGACCGTGGCCGGGGTCTGCGTGATCCGGTTGCTGTCCGTGAATCCCGCTCACCAACGTCAGGGGGTAGGGAAGGCGCTGATCCGGGTGATCGAAGAGGTGACGACCGATGCCCATAAATTCTATGCTTGCACCATGCTGCGCACGGCTCGGAATATTCACTTTTTCTTAAACCTCGGCTACAAGGCCGAAACAATTCTCCCAGATCACTACAACCACCTCGATCTCATTTGTTTCGCGAAGTATCGAGATCGTCCCTTCCCGAAATAACTGACCTATCTCACCTCTCGCTTTTCCCCTCTCCGTTGCCGTACTCTTCCACTCATATGCATCTGGCCGCTCACCTCCTCCAGCCAGGCACTCTGTGGCCCACCCTGCTCCAACGAACGGCTTACGCCCGCGACCGGAACGCGATTCTCTCGATCTCCACGACGCCAGAAATGATCGAACAGAGTGGTGTGGCTTTTCAAGTGCGTGTCATCATGGCCCTCGCCATGAAGGCGATCGCCACGGAAGCCCAGTCAAACGCCGACCCATTCCTGCCGTACGATCCCGACCTATTCGTCGCGGAGATCTCCCCCACCCATGTCGCATTGCTGAACAAGTTCAACGTGGTCGATCATCATCTCTTGCTCGTCACGCGCGCCTTCGAAGATCAAGAGATGCTGCTCACTCGCGAGGATTGCGCGGCACTGCTGATCGGCCTCGCCGAGATCGATGGATTAGCGTTCTACAACGCAGGACGAGCAGCCGGCGCCAGCCAGCGCCACAAACATCTGCAACTGATCCCGTTGTCGGCATTCCCCAAGGCCCAACTGCCGATCGAGCCTCTGTTGCGTTCCGTGCAGATGGCCGGTGCAACCGGCAAGGTGCCAGGCTTGCCGTTCGTCCATGCCTATGCGCCAATGAATCCAGCATGGCTCGATCAGAGGAAGGACGGCGCCCCGTCGTTGCTCGCCTGCTATCGGTCGCTACTCCGCGCCGCAGGGATGTCAGTTGAGGTGGATCCTAAAACCCCTGCGCCTGTGCATCCGTACAACCTGCTCATGACGAGGCAGTGGTTGATGCTGGTGCGCAGGTCCGAGGAATTTTTCGAGGGGATCTCGATCAATGCGCTGGGCTTCGCAGGAGCGTTTCTGGTAAAGAACGCTGCGGAGCTGGACCTCCTACGGAGACACGGTCCCATGACGGCGCTTCAGCGCGTGGTGGTGCAACAGAAATCGTGAAGCGTCGTTACGTGAATCGACAACTGAGGAAGATAATGATGAGGCGTCAGGTGCTCTCCCTTGTTGTGGCATTCGTCATCCTGTCCGCATTCTTGTCCGGCTGCATTCCCCCTTACCCTCCGTACATACCTCCGCCAGTGGCCGACGTCCACAACCTTTGCTATCCTCCGTCCCATGTCTCTTGCCCTCCAGGTCTTTCTCCTCCTCTTTTTCCTGGGCGCCTCCCTTCGCCTCTTCGGCATTCTGACCAAAACCCACGCGGCACGCCTGGCCTCTGTGGTGTTTTCGATCAGCCTGCCGGCGACGATCCTCGTCTCCCTTGATCGTGTGACCTTCGCTCCGACCGCCTGGAAACTCCCGTTGGCCGCTTGTTTCATCTCACTCCCACTACTTTGCGGCTCCTGGCTGCTTGCCCGGCTATTGCATCTACCTCGTCCGACCCAAGGCGGGTTTCTCCTCGCGGCCGGGAGCATCAATTCCGTGTACTTTGGCTATCCGGTCGCCTTGGCCGTGTTCGGCCAGGAGGGACTCGCACGCGCGATACTGTTCGACCTGGGCCAAACCACGCTGACGCTCATGGTCCTTTATCCGCTTGCGCTGTGGCACGGCACTGTCTCGTCGTCGACGCGCTCGGTGCTGCCTCGCATGCTCTCTGCTCCGCCGATCTGGGCGTTGGCGCTTATCCTGGCGGTGAAGACAGCCGGCCTCCATTTGCCATCGTGGACCCACGATGTCCTGACGCCTGTTCACCTCACCACGACGCCGCTGGCGAGCCTCGTGCTCGGACTTTCGATCAGTCTTGACTCGGTGCGACGGACGTGGCCGTTGAGCTGCATTGGAGTGACTGTGCGCATGCTCGGCGGGGTGTTGTTAGGATGGGCCGCAGCAGTTCTGCTGGATCTGAGTGGACTCGATCGAACGATGGTGATCCTGATTTCCGGCATGCCCTCTGCGGTGATGGCCACGATCTACGCCGCTGAAACCAGCCTGGATGAAGACCTCGTCGCCTCCATCGTCGCACTCTCGATCTGTGTCGGGGTCGTGCTGCTCCCGTGGTTGCCTCCACTCGCCTCGCTTCTGATGAGCTGACCGTCCGATTCGGCTTCCCCTGCGCCTTACGGAACCGTTGACTGAGTGTGTGGATAGGCGTAGCATCTCACCTCGACGTTCCAGTGAAGGTGGCCGCAGTCTCCTTCACTCCTACGCCGGATTCTTTGTCTAAGCAGACAGCCGTTTGGATGTGGATCCTTTGGAACGAGGGTCCTCATGGAAGCCGTCAGCCGCCGAGCGATTCTTTCTCTCTGGGCACTGATTCTCCTGTTAGTAGTCTTCTTCCTCCTTGTGCCTGCGCTCATTCATGGCGGTGACACTCCCTCTGCTCTACTTTCTAAGAATTTAATCCTCCTTTCGCCGCACATTGTGGCGGACGAGAAGCTCGGCATCGTTTATCCCGGATCGGAACGCAAGCTGCAGGGCAATGGGGTCGCGTCGGACAACGTCGTGCAAGTCAGACCATCGGAAGGAGGGGTTGATCATGGCCACACAGGCACCAGTGGCCGATCGCATTCTTGGCGCGGTTAAACGCACGCATGGGTGTGATCTGGACACCTTGGCAGAGAGTGTGCCGGAACTCACCTGGAATCAGGTCTTTCTCGAAATCGATCGCCTGAGCCGGGAAGGACAAATCCTGGTGACTTGCGAAACCAGGGGTCACTATCTGATCCAGCTGCCGGAGCAGCAGAAGGGTCCGAAGACTCATCACGCCGGGCCCTCATGAAGGCCCGACCAAGCTCGCGCTCGTTCACTCTTCTGGAAAATGGCGCAGTCTCACCCCTCAACGTAGGCAGCGAGGGAGGGAGGCTGAGTCGTATGGCCTCGGCGAGCGAAGGTGACCGACGAGGCTTCCCTCCCCTCTCACCACTCGGCGCCGAGACGATCTACAACAATCTGATGGACCACCGCGTACTTGCCTAGCGTCGCCAGGTAGACTGCCGTCTCTGCCACGTCAAACGGATCGATCTTCTCGCTGCGGAGAATCTCCTCACGCGATGCATCGACGAGTTCGTCGGCCACCCCGCCTGGACAGATAGCGCTCACTTTAATGTGATGGGGACGGCCTTCGTCGGCCAGCGACTTAGTTAAGGCCATGATGCCATGCTTCGACGCGCTGTAGGTGCCCGTGCCCGCCCAGGCCTGCAGGCCGGCGACGCTCGACATATTGACGATAATTCCCCCGCCTAGCTTCTTCATCTGATTGAATCCCGCTCGGCAACAGAAGAACGTGCCGCGCAGATTCAGATTCATCACCTCATCGAACGCTTTTGTCGTCGTCTCGGCCAATCGTCCCCCTCCAAAGATCCCCGCATTGTTGACGAGAATATCCAGCCGACCATAGTGCGTGACTGTCTCCTGGATCAGTCGTTCCACTTGACGCTCGTCGGCCACGTCGGTTTGTATGGCCCAGGCGTTGCCGCCCTGCTTTGTGATCTGCGCGACGGTCTGCTCGCAGAGTGCCATCCGTCTGGCCGTCACCACGACTTTCGCGCCTTCAGCTCCGAACCGCAATGCGATCGCCTTCCCGATCCCGCTGCTGCTGCCCGTCACAATTGCGACTTTATCTTTCAATCGGAGCATAGGGTCCTCTCAATCGTCTTGCGAAGCTGTGTCGTCGTAGTATTGTTCGCGATAGATGGGGCACAACCCCTTCTTTCTGAGCAATGCCGACACGTCGGCGATCATGGCGCTGTTCCCGCAGAGATAGACGGCGAGATGCTTCACCGATTCGATCCGCTCCTCGACCAGCCGAAGGACGCGACCGGATTCGCCGGACCAACCGGGATCTGGACGGGAGAGTGTGGTAATGGCTTCAAGGGTGGGCATCCGCCTGGTCAATTCTGCCAGTTCCTCCTGATGATACAAGTCCCGCTGATTGCGCAGTCCCCAGAACAAAGTTGTTGGCCTCGGATCGGGACGTTCCGCGTTCGCGAGCATCATGGACCAGATCGGCGCAATGCCGGTACCGGTGGCGACGAAGAGCCGCCCACGTCCGGGATCCTCCCGCAGATAGAAGTGGCCAGCGGGTCCCTTGAAGCGCGTCTCCTCGCTTTCTTTCAGGCTGAAGAGGTAGGCCGAACCGGGCCCGCCCGGAACGAGATTGAACAAAAGAGTGATAACTTCCGGTCGGCCGGGGGATGAAGCAATCGAGTAGGGCCGTGTAACCAGCCGGCCGGTGCGAGGATGCGGCATCTCGAAGGAGATGAACTGGCCAGGCTTGAAAGTGATCGTTTTCGGCTCACGGAGGCGCAAATCAAGCCGGCGCACATCGTGCGTCAAATCTCTTATCGCTTCAACTTGCACGGTAAACGTGTTAACCGGCCACCTCTCACTTGAATCCCACGACCATGCCGTCCGATCCGGCCAGGCGCTCGACGCGAGTGCGTCTAAACCCGGTATCTTTCATCCATTTGCGGCAGTCCGCGCCGGTGAAATCGAATCCACCGTGCGTTTCAATGAGCATGTTGAGGCTCATGAGCAGCCCGAAGGCGTTCTGCTTGCGCCCGTCGTCGATCAAGGCTTCGTGGATGATCACTGCTCCGCCTGGGGACAGGGCATCGTATGTCTTGCGAAGGAGCATCAGTTTTTCGTCCAGGTTCCAATCGTGGAGGATATGCCCCATCACGATCACGTCGGACCTCGGCAGCGGTTCTTTGAAAAAATCCCCGCTGTGAAAACGAAGCCGCTGCGCGACGCCCCGCGCCTGCGCGTAGGCCTCGAACACTGGCTGTACCGCCGGCAGATCCATCCCGAGCCCCGTGAGGTGACTGTGCGCCAGCGCGATCTCGACCGCCACGCCACCTTGAGCGCAGCCAACATCCATGAACGTACTGTACCTCTTCCAGGGAAACTTTTTCGCGATGACCCTCGCCGATCCGATGCTGAGACCGGTCATGGCCTTGAGAAAGCCTTCCAGCCGCCGCGGGTCGGCATACAATGTCGCGAAGAAGTCGCCGCCGGTCTTGACCTCGTTTTGCGGCTTGCCGGTTCGAAGGCCTGCTGTAAGCGAACCCCAGAAATGATAGAGCCGCGCGTTACACATCTCGAGTATGCCACCGACGTAGGAAGGCTTTGCTCGATCGAGAAACAGC
>JBQTHY010000151.1:0-7980 GCA_052389395.1 Nitrospiraceae bacterium
AGACGCCGAACGTCATCCCCATGTTGAGAATGACACGTTCCGCTGCTTCTTGCCGTTTTTTCAGGTCTCCTTCCGGTAGTGAGGCAAACTTCCGCAACAAAAGCGTGCTGCCAGGTCTTGGTTGACCTTTCCCCTCATACAGCTCGTCGTAGAATTCTTCTGGGTCGTAATGGGAGAATTGTATAGTCATGCAGGTAATACTCCGGGTCGGTCACACTAACAAACCACCTCGCTGGCTTCAACCGCTCTGTCGAGGGAGAAGCCGAAGATTCTCGTCGGTTAACGTTCCAGCGGAATCTCGATCACCAGCCCGCCCATGACATCGTCCAGTTTGAAATCATTCTTGGGGCTTTGCGGATGCGCGTTATGGCAACCGATGCATGCCTGGGTCACAGCGCGGTCGGCATAGATCGCTTGGAAATATCGGCCATCGTCCATCGAAACGATGCCGCCATGCCGCCGTTCCGGATGCTTCTGTACCTCCTCAAGTCCCTCTTTCTCGAAGTCGGTCGAAGGGGCGTTCTGCCTGTTGATCGGCCAGAGACCGATGAGCCGATAACGAATCTTTGAGCCGGTTAAGGCACCAAGTTCATCAGCCTCCTTTAACACCTGGACCGGCAACGGGAGCGTATGGGTCGTTCGCCAGTTTTCAGAGGCGACCAGCTTGCCTTTCTTCTGCAGCCGCTCGACAATCTGGAGCGTGTAGAATGTTCGATGCGCCTCGATCACCGAGTGGATGTAGTCCGCTACAGTCTCAACCGGTACCATGAAGGCATCACCCACATTTCGCTCGCCCGCGGCGCGACTCCAATGGCCCGGCTCGGCGAGTCCGATCACCATGATTCCCAGCACGATCCACGTCCTTCGCACGAGGAGTCTCCTTTCTCTGTGTCGACCTATGGTCAGGGACATCATACGCCTGCTCGCGACAAGAGTGTAGGGACAGCGCTCCCTTGTAATCCTTTCTTCCCCTATGGCAGCTTACATCGGGTGAGGGACAAGGCGGCGCATCATCGCATGATCACTGAATTCGTGGTCACATCCGGAGAACAGCCGAAACGACTGGATATCTTTCTCGTCAATCGCGAGCGGGATATCTCGAGGTCTGCGCTGCAGCGGCTGATTGAACTCGGCCGCATCCGCATCAACAACCAAGTGGTAAAGCCCAGTCAAAAGATCAAGCCGGGCGACAAGATCACAATGGATGTGCCGAAGCCGGAACCGCTCGAACTGGCGAAAGAGGCCATTCCTCTTGAAATTCTGTTTGAAGATAATCATCTGCTCGTCCTCAACAAACCGGCAGGTATTGTGGTTCATCCAGCACCGGGTAATTGGTCAGGCACATTGGTGAATGCGCTGCTCCACCATTTCGAAACCTCAGGAGGCACCATTTCGACAATAGGTGGAAAAGAACGGCCCGGGTTGGTGCACCGGCTCGATAAAGAAACCTCCGGTCTGATGGTGGTCGCGAAAACGGATCAGGCACATCACCACCTGGCAGGACAATTCAAGCAACACACGATTACCCGCGTGTATGAAGCGCTGATTTGGGGAGTACCGAAGAAAGGTCACGGCCGGATTGAACTGGCCATCGGGCGCGATTCTAAAGAACGCAAGAAATTTTCAGCCCGCACGGCACGGCCCAAAGAGTCTGTTACCGAATACCAAGTCGATCGGCGATTTGGGAAGATCGCAGCTCATGTGCTGCTCTACCCCCGCACAGGACGGACCCATCAACTCCGAGTACATTTGACCTCGCTCGGCCACCCAATCTTGGGGGACCCCACGTACGGCGGACGCAAAGTCTGTCTCGTGGGAGAAATCAAGATTCCCCGTGTGATGCTCCATGCCAGAACGTTGGGATTTTGCCATCCTACCACCGGCGAGTTACAGGAGTACTCAAGCCTGTTCCCGTGCGACATGGATCAAGCCATGCAAGCCCTTGAACGTCTCATCTCTCACAAGGACGCATGAGAATCTTGACAGGCCGTTCCATGATGCCTCATCAGTGATACCTTAGAGGATGAAGAGATGCAGACGGCAGATGTATTGGACGCCATCGGCGGGCTGGTGTCCCAACTAAAAGGCTATGCGGCTAAGCTGCCACCCATTGTTCATTTGGCCACGGTGCCGACAGGCGTGAAGCCCAAGCTTGAAGCTATTGGAGACTATGAGGACATTGTGACGCGGATCAGAACGCAAAGCGCGGGCACTCCACTTAAATCTCTGAACGACGCATTTGTCGAATCGCTCGAAGCCTTTGAGGCAGGAAAGTTACTGGGGTCGGTCCAGCCCCTCCTGGCTGTGCTCGATCATCTGGAACGGATGCAGCGCGACAAAGAAATCGAGGTGGGGCGGATCGATGAAACGCGCATTGCCGAATACCGTGCGGCACTCCACAAGATCCTGCCTGGCAATAAGCCCGAATTGGGAGGCGCCGGGCGCGGCTTGTAGCCGCGCCAGTTCTCAATGTTCAATTTTCAATTGCGGCAGTGCGAGGTTCGATTGAACATTGAGCATTGAAAATTAGACATTGTGGTCAATGCCCCATCTTGGGCCCGGTCGCAGTTGAGCCTTGAGAGACGAGTTTGAACCGAACAGTGGTGCCGCAGTGAGGACATCGAGTACGAAGCGTCTCTTCGTCGAGGACTTCATACTGATCGGCTTTAAGCCACATGAGCTGAAAGCAGTTAGGGCAGCTACGGACTTGCGTTGCCATGGATTTCCTCGTACACTCCGCGTCTCATGGGTACGATGACCGGGAGATAAACTAGTACACGATGCCTCCAACTCTCAAGCCCGCGGTGACCTTTTCCAAAAAGAATGAACTCGAGGCCAAGCAGCTACTCCGGCTATTTCATCAGGCCCCTTGGGGTATAGACCGGACGTTGGATGATGCCAGGGAAATGCTGCGCCACACCGACGTGGCACTCTGCGCCTGGGACGGCGAAGAGTTAGTCGGGTTCGGCCGCGTCCTCACGGATTTTGTGTATCGCGCGACCATCTGGGATGTGATCGTTGAGAAATCCTATCAGAAACAAGGCATTGGCACCGAGATCGTCCAGCGCATCCTCAATCATCCTCGCCTCAAGAAAGTCGAACTGTTCTGGCTCTGTACCCGCCGGCCAAGTTTTTACGAACGGTTGGGGTTCAGCTCCAAGGAGCAGACCGGCATGGTCTGGAGCCGGAGCAAACAAGCCCGCGCCGAGTAATGTGGCTCTCGCGTTTCACCTGTCGTGTGCTCTCCGTTCTTCTCCGGTCAGCACTGCACTGAGTTAGCCTTCACATTAACGGGAACCCCATCTCCAATGGTCCCCAGGGTATGGAGTGTTCGTGGGCTGAACGACAGAGTCACTCCACGAGTGACCCTGCGGTCTGATTGCAAGAAAGAACCTAATGAGCGTGAACCAACGCCGCCCGCCTCATCCTCTTCGGGGAGAGAAGCACCGAGATGAAGAACACTGTTGTGGCGAGAAGGACAATGGCAGGCCCTGATGGCACATCCCAGGTCGCGGAGATTATCACTCCTGCCACCGCCGTTGTTACCCCGATGATGACAGAGTACAGGGTAAGCGTCATGAGGCTGTGAGTGAGTTGATAGGCCGTCGAGGCAGGAATCAGAATCATCGCAAACACGAGAATGGCGCCGACGGTTTTCAGTGAGACCACTACAGTGAGGGCGACGAGAGTCAGCAAGAGAAAGAACATGCGGCGCGCCGGAACACCGGAGGCTTCAGCCATCTCCTGATCGAAAGCGATGAAAAAGAGTTCCTTGGAGAACGTGAGAGTAAGACCGAGCACGAAGATACTCAACCAGCCAATGATGCGTAGCTCCTCATCGGTGACCGACAACACGCTTCCAAACAAATAGCCGTACACTTCAGCGTTGTACGTCTTCATCAAGCCGATAAAGAGAATCGCCAACGCCATCGTCGTGGTGTACAGAATGCCGATAGAGACATCCAGTTTCATCCGACCCTTCTCTTCGACCCATCCCGTGATCCACACCGTGGCCAGCCCGAACAGAATCGCCAGCACCAGCGGTGGCCATCCCATCAGATAGCCTAACGCCACGCCGGCAAATGCGGCATGGGCTGTCCCAGCGCCGACGAAGGCGAGCCCTCGCAATACAACGAACACGCCGATGACCGAGCAGAGTCCTCCGACGATAGCCGCCGCAAGGAGGGACCGTTGCATGAAATCGTAAGCAAAGAGTTCAAGCATCTAAATAAATCATCGGTTCAGCGATGATGGTGGTAATCCTCGACGATGACGAGGTCCTTTTCTGTAATGACCAGGTCTTTGCTGTAAACCTGACGGAGAATATCAGGCTTGAGCACGTCACTCGGTGGGCCAGCGGCGAAGAGCCTGGTCTTGAGGAGGATCAGACGATCCACGCGAGAGCGGATCATATTAATGTCGTGGGTGATCAGGAGCACCGTCAGCCCGAGTTCGTCATGTAGGTGCTCGATGAGCTCGATGACATTGTGCTGAGTGGTAATATCTAGGCCGGTCGTCGGCTCATCGAGCAGGAGAACTTTTGGCTGTTGGGCTAACGCTCTTGCGATGAACACACGCTGTTGCTGACCGCCGGACAGATGGCCCAGGGCCGTGTTGCTGTGCGCATCCATCCCGACATGGGCCAGAGCTTCCTTCGCGATCTCTCGATCTTTCCATCCTGGGCGTTTGAAAAGGCCTAATGGCCCGTAGCGTCCCATCATCACAGTTTCAAGCACCGTTACCGGAAAATTACGGTCCACGACACCTTTCTGCGGAAGGTAGCCGATCTTGGCCCGGTGGTGGCAGCGTAACTCATCGCAGGCACAGTCGAAAATGTGAAGATGTCCCTCGAGAGGAGCCATGAGCCCCAGTATGGCCCGGCAGAGCGTGGTCTTGCCCGATCCATTGGGGCCGATGACGCCGACAAACTCGCCTGCGTTGATGGACAGAGAAATATCATGGAGCGCGATGACGCCGGGAAAACCGAAGGACGCGTGGTCAAACCGAATGATAGGCTCGTGGGAGTCTGGCACTGAACTCGGCGCTCCTTCCGGCGCTGAGGGGATGAACCGTGATCTAAGAGCCGCTAGGCGGCATCCAGGGCGTTGGCCAATTGGAGCACATTATAGCGAAGCATGTCGAGGTAGGTCTCGGTTCCTGGCAGGCCTCCCGGCAGCGTGGTCAAGACGACGACCCGTGCCTTAGTTTCCCTGGCGAGGAGATCGGGGAGTTTCTGGCTGAGTTGAATCTCCGACACGATGACTTTAATGCGGTCCTTCTTGATTTTGCCGATCAGGGATTGGAGTTGAAGAGCCGAGGGCTCCGTGCCGGATTGCGCCTGAATCGTTGCGGCGATGTCGAAGCCGAAGCGTCTCGCCAAATAAGGCCAAGCTGGATGGTGAGCAATGAAGCGGCGATCCGACAATGGCTTGACCCGATCCGAGAGTTCTTTCCGTAAGAGGTCCAACTGCTGGAGATAGACAGCTTGATTGTTCCGAAAGTTGCGTGCATGGGCAGGATCGACTTTTATCAGGGCTTCGGTGATGTGGCGCAGCATGATGGCGACGTTTTCAGGATCCATCCAGATATGGGGATTTCCGCCTGACCCTGCCACATTTCCCTCTTGGTGAGTCCCGTCATGGTAGTCCGCACGGTCACCGATCAGACCAATCCCTTGGGATATCGTCACAACCCGAAGCGAAGGGCTTCCGGCATTCTTCACTAACGAGGATACCCATACTTCAAGTCCGATGCCGATCTCGAACAGTAGTTCAGCCTTTCGTACTGCGATCAAGTCGCTGGGTTTCGGCGAATAGGTATGCTCGTTCTCATAGCCGCTCAACAAGGACGTGACCCGTACCTGGGATCGCCCAACCTGCTCCGCGAGATCCTTCAGGACAGGGATGGTCACCACGATATTGATAGGGGCCCGAGCCTCTGTTGTCGAAGGTAGCGTGCCAACACTGGAGAGTATCGACAGGAAAATGGCGGCGAAAAGTCTTCCAATCTGGCCAACAGGAAACATGGAAAGGGACCGTAACACCCAGGTCCCACGATGTCAACGAGACCGCCGGGTCTCCCGCCTGTTCATTGCACCACGTGCACTGGTCTGCTTGACCACAGACCTGTATTCGATTAGCGTAGCACACCCGAATAGCCCATTCCGGTTTGTTTGCGAAAGGATTACCTTGCGATGAAAGTTGTGGGATTGATGTCCGGAACTTCCGGCGACGGAATCGATGCCGCCCTTGTCGATATCAGTCGTCAGAAGTCCGGCCTTCACGTTCAGATGGTCGCGTTCCATTCACTGCCCTATCCGCGCTCGCTCCAGCAACGAATTCTGTCCGCTTCTGTTTCCGGAACCGTCTCGGAACTCTGCCACCTCAACGCTCTCTTGGGCGAATGGTTCGCCAATGCCGCGCTGAGCGTGATTCGAGCCGCGAAGTTGCACCCGAAAGCCATCGACCTCATCGGGTCTCATGGCCAAACCGTGCATCACCTGCCGCACGGGATCAAGGATGCCGGGATCGGCTCCATTCGCTCTACACTCCAAATAGGTGAGCCCGCCGTCATTGCCGAACGGACCGGGATTACCACCGTGGCGAATTTTCGTCCGCGCGACATTGCGGCCGGTGGACAAGGGGCGCCGCTCACGCCCGGGGTCCATGCGCTGCTCTTTCGCCATCCGCGCCGTACGCGGCTCATCGTGAATCTCGGTGGCATCAGCAATGTAACCTATCTTCCACGGGGATCAGGATGTGAGGGGCTGGTCGCTTTTGATACGGGTCCAGCCAACATGGTGCTGGATGGGCTCATGGTTCGGACCACAAATGGGCGGATGTCTATGGATCGTGAGGGACGATTGGCTGCTCGCGGCAAGGTTGACGGAAGATTACTGACAAAACTCCTCGCGCATCCCTTTCTCTCGCAGGTCCCGCCGAAATCGACTGGGCGGGAAGCCTTTGGGGCGAAGATGCTCGACGACCTCTTCACTCTGCAACAGGCGCAGCAGTTGCCGATCGAAGATCTTTTAGCCACTTGTAGCCGATGGACGGCAGAAGCGGTTGGCACCGCCCGGCGATGGATTCCCGGCGGCATCGATGACGTCATTGTCGGCGGCGGCGGCGTCCGTAACCGCGCGATCATGGGACACTTGGCAGACGTCTTCAGGCCCGTGCCAGTCAGTACGTTTGAGTCGCACGGGTGGGACAGCAAGGGCCTCGAGTCTGTGGCCTTTGCCGTTCTGGCCTATCAAACAGTGATGGAACAGTGTGGGAACGTCCCCGCTGTCACCGGCGCGGCTCACCCTGCGCTGCTGGGCTGTATCGTTCCGAATGGGCCGGGGTGGATCACGCGACTCCGCTCGCCCAAGAGACGAAAGTAAGAACAAATGATGGATGTGGTTCTGGTCGGCATTGCTGCTGCGTTGCTGTTGTTCCTCTGGTGGTTCCTCGCTGGCTCGAAAAAAACGGGCGGGCAGCCCCCGTCATTCTCGCTTCAGCCTGGCGTCACGATTACGTCGGCTCCATTGCTCACTGAGGCAGAAGTCCTTCTTTACAATCTCATGCGGATGACCGTACAGGATCACTATCTGGTCTTTGCTCATGTGCCCCTCTGGTCGTTTGTGTCCGTCGAAGCCGTAGGCAAGGCGCGGTCCCACGTGTTGAGCCATATGGCTCTCAAGCGAGTCGATTTTGTGTTGGTGCATCCAGGATCACGGCAAGTCGAGCAAGTGGTGCAGATTGAAGATGAGACGCCACGACCCCATCTGTCGGAGCGCCAACGTGTGATCGAATCAGTTCTGGATGCGGCAGGGATCAGACTGGTGAAGGTGCGGTCACAGAAGGCATACACGATTCCCGATCTAGCCGCACTCTTGGGGATTGAAGAAGAACGATAAGAGACGCAAGAGGCCTACTTCTTCAGCGGACCACTCTGCCTCTATTCCGGCGGTTGAGAGATCGGATCGTGTTTGCTCGC
>JBQTHY010000152.1:0-4647 GCA_052389395.1 Nitrospiraceae bacterium
TGAGAAAGTCTGTCGTGATACGCGATGCGCAGGGGGCCGTTGCTCGTCGTGCGTCCCTCGACCCCTCGACCTCGCTCGGGGTCGAGCCTGAGCAGGGTCGAAGGCTCGACATGGCTCGGGACGGTGAGCCTGTCCCTCGGCTGGACTCGGGACCCTGAACCTGTCGAAGGGTCGAACCGTGAAGCGTATCTCGCGAGCGACGAAATACGGAATACGAACGACGAGTAAGAGGTTTCAGCGATGAGTGAAAGCGTCATTCAGAAGCGGGCAGAGATCCAAGGGCTCACCACGGCCATCCTGCTTCCCGCAGTTAGCGTGTTCGGCGGACCGATCGGACATCAAGTCGGCGAAGTAGGCCCGCTGACGAGTGTCGTGGGAATTGGGTTGTTTCAACGCGCCGTGCTGACGTTGCAGCGAGCGGGCATTCGTCAATTGATCGTGCTCGCCGGGCCTGAAGAGGATCAGCTCAAGCAGGCGTTGGGCAGAGGTCCTCGCGTCACGATCCCCGTTCGTTGGATGCCCATCCGAGAATTTCCTCTTGACGATGCGCGGACGTGGGACACCCTGGCGGCGGAGGCGCACGGCTTCGCCCTGGTCGTGAGCGTGAATGGTGTGTTCTCGCGCGAGCTGGTTGAACGGCTGCGGCAGGATGTGCGGGACGGTGAAGCCATCGTCGTGGTGGAGACGTCTCAGACACGATCGGCAGAGCCGATGTCGAGGGGCCCTCGGGTGAAAATCCAGTCTAATCGCATGACCGTCTTCGCTCCGAGAGACTTTGACGATTCGGCACCGCGCGCCGCAGAGTTGGTGGTCTTGCCGGCCAGCCTTATGAGCGGGGCCGGTCATCCAGCGATCGAGAGCGGCCGGCTCCCAATCCGTCAGCGGCTTGAGCGGGCGGCGGTCGATGGTCGCGTGCGTGTCGTGACAGCGTTGGAGGAAAGCGGTATCTGGTATCAAGCGGTGCACAGGTTGTCCGATGTGCAGACAGCCGAAAAGAAGCTCTTCAATTCCCTGAAGGGGGAGTTCGAAGGATTCGTCGATCGGTACGTCAATCGTAAGCTCTCGCGGTGGTTCACGCGCCTGTTCCTCGCCATCGGACTTTCGCCGAATTCCATCACCATCTTGGCCACATTGATCGGGCTCATGTCTGCTGCGGCATTCGGAATGGGGACCTATACCGCCGGCGTTGTCGCAGCGGTGCTGTTCCAACTGGCGGCCGTCATCGACTGTTGTGACGGCGAAGTCGCGCGCCTCACGTTTACGGAGTCGCAGTTCGGAGCCTGGCTCGATATCGCCATGGACAACATGATCCACATGGCGATCTTCGCAGGCGTTGCAGCCGGGCTCTACGTCACACAGGCGGGGCAAACCCATGCCTGGATCACGCTAGCCCTCGGCGCAGCCGCCGTGTTGGGCAACGGCCTGGCGTTCCTGCTCGTGGAGAAAGCGCAAAAAATCAAATCGGCAAACGGATGGAAAACACCGGTCAATGCCGCCTGGTCTGATTTCATGTTGAAGAACGTGGCCAGCCGCGATTTCTCAGTGCCCCTGCTAATTTTTGCCCTGTTCGGCAGGCTCGATTGGTTTCTCTGGATGGCGGCAGCCGGCTCCCTGATCTTTGCCGGCATCATGCTGTGGGTCATTCGTCCGTCCGCTGTAACGATCACCAAGTCATGAGTGCCTAACCGCGCGTGCTGCGATATCTCCTACTTGCCCTCGGTCTTCTGACTCTCGGTCTGCTTGTGTGGCACATCGGGCCGGGCAATATCTATGCTGCCGCCGCGCGGCTTGGTCCCATGGCCTTGTTCGTCATCCTGATTCCTTCCGCAATCATGTACTCCATCGAGGCATATGGCTGGAAGGTCACGCTCGGACCCTCGGCAGAAGGAGTGCCGTTTTGGCGGCTGTTCGCGATCCGGACAGCCGGCGAGGTGGTGAACATGACAACCCCGACGGCCTACATCGGCGGCGAACCGCTCAAGGCCTACCTGCTGAAGAACTACCGCGTTCCGATGGTGGAAGGCGCGGCCTCTGTCGTGATCGCGAAGACCACCATGACCATCGCCGAAGTGTTCTATATTTTATTGGGTGTTTCCCTGGCGTTCTGGATTCTAGGCATGGAAGGTTCGTCCGGACGGCTCGTCGCCGCCGGTTTGTTGAGCACAGGACTGCTGTTGTTCGGTACGGTCGGATTCGTGTTTGTCCAACGGCGCGGGCTCTTTACGTGGGTTCTGGAAGCGACCCGGAAACTCGGGCTGCGGATCGGGTTTCTCGAAACGCGGCAGGAGAAACTGCGCTCGCTCGACCGGACGATTCTACATTTCTACAGCCACCGTCAAGGGGCCTTTTATGCCTCGACCGGTGTGTACTTTCTGGGTTGGATGGCCGAATCGCTGGAAGTCTTCGTGATCATCCATGTTCTTGGCGGGCCGGCGGTGGCCCTGTCCGCCATTTCCATCGGGGCGCTGGCGGTCTTTATCAAAGGCGGCACATTCTTCATCCCCGGCAGCCTCGGCGCGCAAGACGGTGGGAATCTCTTGTTGCTGAAGGCCTTCGGTTACTCGGATGTCACCGGTATCACGTTCGCGCTCCTCCGGCGATTTCGTGAACTGGTGTGGATCGGCATCGGGTTGCTCTGTCTGGTATTGGTCGGCGGGCGCTCAGTCGTCATCGGCGCAAGTCAGGTGCCCGATGCAGAAAAAAGTTCCTGACACCACGCGTCCCCGGAAAAAGGGTCTGGCCCTGCCCATGCGGCGAGCTGGTCTCGGTCGGGATCAGGCTGCCGTGGTTGGCGTGCCGAAACAGGCCACGCGCGTCAGGTGTAGGGGTTCGGAGAAACCTGCCGCTTGATGGACCGCAGCCGTTCGAGCATCCGGTCCCACACGAAGCCGTGGAGGCGGAGATTCGCGGTTCGTTCCACACTCATGAACTGCAGACCCATCTTCTTTCCCTTCACCCACCGCACATCGGCCATTTCAATCGGCAGCGATTCTCGCTGATCGGGCAAGAGTAGCCGCAGGAAGAGGGGGCTCTTGTCTAGCGGGGCAGTCGCGCACTCGATCGTGCAACCGAATACCGTGAGGTTCGTGACTTTCCCTTCGCCGATCGTGGTGGCGTCGGAAAACATCACCGGATAGGTGACGGGAAGAGGGAGACGATA
The DNA here is from genome assembly GCA_052389395.1 of Nitrospiraceae bacterium. GTDB lineage: Bacteria > Nitrospirota > Nitrospiria > Nitrospirales > Nitrospiraceae > Nitrospira_D. Next base: position 3,161 of record JBQTHY010000152.1, read on the forward strand.
GTGCTCGCGCTGGTACGGTCTCCCTGGCTGCATGGTGATGGCAGTGTACCGGCGCCGCCCGATCGGGCTGAATACCCCGTTCGAGGGGCCCGTGGGATGAGATCGCAGGCCAATCAGGAATGAGTCACCGGGAGGCTACGAGACAACCACGCGATCACCCCGACCGGTTATCGGCTGGACTTCGAACCACGCTCGGGAATCTCGACCGCCGCCAGGACAGGCAAGGGAAGGAGGCTGAAGAGCGCGATGAGGATCAACAGCGACATACTCGTCTCCTTCGGTTACAGTTTGTGGTGCTTTCGGAAAGTGCAATCCGGAGGCCGACGGGATGTCCCCAATACGGCCTACAGAACCGATTGATTTACAGGGATCATCCGCTCTGTGAGGCCGTGGCCGAAGAGAGCGTGTATCGACGAAGCGTATCCATGGCGATAAAAACGGCGGCAAAAGGCGACGAATCAGCAAAAATTTCCTCCTGCTTTCGCGGTAAGGGAGACTGCCAGTAATTGCCTAGTACTGTCGGTCTAGGGTGCGAGCGTTGGGTTGGATGGTCAGGAGCTTTCATGGGATTGTGGCACAGTCTCGCGCAACAATTCCGGCAGCCGTCTGGGTTCATAGGCAGGATTGCCGGATTGTTGTTCCGCATCAATCGTGAGGGGATCGACTGGACGATCACGCTGCTCGAGATTCAACCGACCGATCACGTGCTGGAAATCGGGTTCGGGCCGGGCCACGGCATTCAGCGGGTCGCTCAGCTCGCCGCTCAAGGGCGGGTGGCGGGGATGGATTTTTCCGAGACCATGCTGCAGCAGGCGTCACGACGAAATGCAGCGGCGATCGCCTCCGGGAGAGTCGAACTCCGGCTCGGTGACGCCTCCGCTCTCCCATATCCCGACAACAGCTTCCACAAAGTCTTCGCCACGAACGTGGTCTATTTCTGGAACGATCCGCGGGGGACGCTCCACGAAATCCGGCGCGTGATGAAACCAGGTGGGCGGCTGGCATTGTATGTCATTTCAAAGGAGGACATCGCCAATTTCAAAGTCACCCAAACCGGCCTGTATACGCTCTATACAGGCGAAGACTTGGTACGGCGCTTAACCCAGGCAGGATTTCACCAGGCACGGTTCGTGACCAAAGCTGAGCGCCTCCGCACCGGGGTCTGCGCGTTGGCAGAGAAGTGAGTGGGGAACACCACCCGTATTGGTTCCTTGCTCACCGAGCGCGCACGCAGGGGTGATCGGATTTTCAAATTAAGGGCGGCGCTCGCTCGACGTGCGCAGTGGAACCAATCACGGGTGTTGTTCCTGAGAGCAAGTCACGAGCAAGCTTGGAAGGACCATCGATAGCCGCCGGCGACCCGAATCAGCCATCGCATGCATGAACGAGAAGCAAGTGGATCGCGAATGAAATCTATGTACCTAGGAGAGGTAAGAGTGTCGGTGTGATTCATTTATCTTTCTCGGAAATCTTCGACGCGGCACTTA
>JBQTHY010000153.1:0-4155 GCA_052389395.1 Nitrospiraceae bacterium
TGGTAAGAGCACAGAGGTGAGGCCAGTTCTTCAGGATTGCTCTTGTTATTTTGCTAGGCGCTATCAGCCAAAGTTTCCTAGATCGAATGACGCTTCGTTTAGGCAATGTAGCTGCAACGGAAGATGCAGCGGGCGCTGTTCACATGATGCAGCTTAGCGCAGAGGACTCGGTGCAGGCCGTTGATCCGTACATAAAGTTCCGCCGCGAGCAACATGCCCATCGGCGGCGCAGTAAGATAGACCCAGAACGCGGTCCAAAGATGCGCGGGCAGCGCCGAGGAAAAAGTCCGAGCCGGGTTCATGCTCATGCCGGAAATTGGCGCTTCAATACTTATATAGGTGGCGACGAGACAGCCGGCCATCAGGCCGGTGAGCGCTGCGAGCGTGCGGTGGTTCGATGCCAGCAGGATCGTGAGCATGAGTCCGAATGAAATGCACAGTTCTGCGAGAAACGCGAGCGGAGCTCCTGATTTTCCCGGCACCGTAACGACATAATTCACAGCCGGATGCTCGATCGCCGCTCCGATCGCCGCCGCGCTCAATAGCACGCCGATCAACCCTCCCAGCGATTGCGCGATCACATAAAACGTCGCGTCGACTCCTTCGATCTTCCCAAGTCGGAAGAAGGTGAGCGTAACAGCGGGATTCAAATGGGCACCCGATTGTTTTCCCCAGGGCGAATAGATGAGACCGATGGCCGTCAATCCCATCGCGATACCGATGCAGACTCGCCGGACCAGCGGATCAGGAATCGCGGCGTAGACAACCGAATGCGGATATTCGAAAAGAGTGGTGAAGACTGCGGCCGACACCATGAAGATTCCAAGGCCGGCTGCCTCCATCAAATACTCCGGCCAATGCTCTCGCACCACTTCAGATGACGCCCACATCGGCCGGGACTCCTCTCCCCACGGCTGCACGCGCCGGTGCCAGGATCGCGCGCTTTCGCTGAGGCATGACCGCGTATCGAATCCGCGTGGGATCGGGGCCGCGATAGCCGGCGCTCAACCAGATCTCCTCGGCTGTTTCATGACAAGGTCGGCAGCGCCAGCGAGTAATCGTCATGACGCCTTGCTCATCCTCGATGAACTGGTTGCTGGTGCTCAGCATCACGCGATGGCAGGTTGGACAATGCATGACATCCTCCTTCTCAGGCGTTTCATTACATCGAGTGCGTGGCATACCGACTTCCTTGTCTGGCCGACGTCGGCGTAGGATTGGATTGCGCGGGCGGCATCAACACGTCTAGCCGCAGCCGCCATCCTAAGAACTCCACCTGCTGACTGAGCCACCAGCACCTGACCTGGAAACGAAGATCATACGTGGCGCGGCGGATGTGTTGAACTGTCCAATAGATAGTCGACTTCATCGCTTGCCTCATGGGCATGCTGCTTAGTCTGAGGATGCTGGAAGTCCTTACACTGGGCGACCAAGCGGAAAGGTGCTGCGTCACGCAGACATCCAGAGATTCTCCCGGCATCGATCTTCCGGGGACCTAGTAAGATCGGTGAGGGAATGCCACGGTGCCAGTGCGGTTTCTTGAAGGCCGACAGCAACATCTGCCACTCCACTTTACTCCTTCGTCTCCGTCCGGCCTCATTGGCACTTGAAGTCTTCCGCGACATCCTGCTGGACAAATAGCGATTGACAAACTTTTCTAGAATGTTAAGCTCGCGCGCGAAAGATGCGTTACCCCACAAGGTCACACGGAGGAAACCATGGGACAACACAAGATTGGTCTCATTATTCCGCATCCCGAAGATCAGAAGTGGGACTCGGTCTGGAAGCTTTTTCGCACGCCCAACTTGAACCTTCCCACACTGGCAGCCTTGATCCCTGAGGATGAATGGGACATCGAAATCCAAGACGAACTGGTCGGCCCCCTTGATTTCACCCGTCCATACGATTTGGTGTTCATCACCGTGACGACCGTCGTGGCGGTTCGTTCCTACGAGGTGGCCCGACTATTCCGGGAGCGCGGCGCGAAGGTGGTGCTCGGCGGCATTCACCCCTCGACCTTGCCCGACGAAGCGGTTAAGCACGCAGACTCGGTCGTCATCGGGGAAGGGGAATTGACCGTGCCGCGGCTGCTCGAAGATTTCAAGAAGGGAAAGTTGCAGCCGCAGTACCGCATGCCCTACATGGTTGAGCAGTGGGATGAAAAGCCTCCTCGCTGGGACCTCTTACCGAAAGGCTACATGTTCCGAGAGGCACTCACGGCGACGCGGGGATGCAACTACCGCTGCACATTTTGTTCGATTCACTTGGCGTTAGGGGGCGGCAAATACGGCTATCGAAAAAAATCTCCGGCCGAAGTGGTCAAGCTCGTCGAGAAGATGACCGGGCCGATGGTGATGTTTTGGGACGACGACTTGCTGTCCGATCCGGCTTACACCAGAGAGCTCTGCGAGGCGATGAAGCCGCTGAAGAAAAAATGGATGAGCCAGATGAGCGCTACCTACATCGCTCATCACCCTGAATTGTTAAAGACGCTGAAACAGGCAGGATGCTCGGCGATGTTCATGGGGATCGAATCCATCAACCAGGAATCGCTCAAGTCCGTGGACAAACAAAATACGGTGAAGTCATACGAGGAATTGATTCCCCGCATCCACGACCACGGAATCGATATTCACGCCGGGTTCGTCTGTGGCTTGGACCATGAAGATGTCTACGACTTCGAACGAACCGCTGAATGGGCCACTCGTATGGGGCTGGCCGGGGCCCTCTGGCGCATCCTGACTCCGTATCCGGGGACGCGGCTGTTCGAAGAACTCAAGGCTGCCGGCCGGATTCTCACGACGAACTGGACTGCCTATACCGGGGAGCACGTTGTCTATAAACCGGCCAAAATGACGATCGAGCAATTGTATTGGGGACACAAGTGGGCGAAGGGACAATTTTATTCGTTTCGTTCGATCGGTCAGCGGATGGTCCAGCGAGCCGTGCAAAACGGTGCTCACGAACTGCTGAATATCATGGGCTGCGGACTCGGCTACCGCTCCATGTTCCACCTTGCCGCTGATTCAGTCCCGGTGAACGTGTATCAGGACATGAATCATTTGCCGCGTCAGGATGAGCCAGTCGCTTATCGGTTTCCCGATCCCCCGAAAAAAAGGTTTAGCTTTATCACCGACCGCATTGACAACATCCGTTCAAGGTTCCAACCGCGACCATCGATTGGCTGATGAGATCGACGGATCGTGATCAGATCTACAGGGTTGGCCACTTATGATTCTGCCACTGGCAAATTACCAGTGCTGGCTACGCTCCCTTGAAGGTTCCATTAGAACTGGCCAGAGCCGATCTACGTAGTTTCCTGGTGTCCCCAACGGGATTTGAACCCGTGTTGCCGGCTTGAAAGGCCGGCGTCCTAGGCCAGGCTAGACGATGGGGACATGTCGATATGGGCAAGTAAGCAGCGGCTCTCTTACCATACTCGTAGTCGCGCTGTCACTATTCTATGCTATTAGGCAGTTGCTTCTCATGCTTAACCCGAATTGAGAACGAGCCTCCTAATCGGCAATCTGCCGCCATGCGGCTGAAAAATAGGTGGTTCGCCCGCTTCATCATGGTCTTGTTAACGTTCTAGCTTTTCGCCACAGATCAGCGCTTCACCGAACCGGACCTTTAGCCTCCTGGCGGACAAGCCAGGCGCGCTGTTCATCCGATAGAAATAAGTGCTATAAGAGCTCCGCAACCATTGGGTCTCTTCACCCATGGATACTTTTCCCGAATTAAAGTGGTACGCGGACCAGCTTGCGGAGATCGCTCGGTGGGCCTATCGAAACGGTTGGGCTCCCGGGACGAGCACCAACTATAGTATGCGCTTGCCGGTTGAAGCTGCACCGGCGTGGTGCGCGATCACCAGCTCCGGGGTGGACAAGGACACGATCGACTCCGATCACATTCTGGCAGTGGACCGCCAGGGCAAGCCGGTGGGTGGACACAGCTTGGCCCCTTCCGCGGAAACGGCCCTCCATCTTATGCTGTACCGCGCCACGGAAGCAGGGGCGGTCTTGCACACCCATTCTCTTGCTGCCGCGCTCCTCTCACAGACAGCGCGTCAGCATGGACAACTCACCATATCGGGCTGGGAACTCCTGAAGGGATTGGAGGGGGTGACCTCGCATCAGTGCGAAGTGACGCTCCCCG
>JBQTHY010000154.1:0-5890 GCA_052389395.1 Nitrospiraceae bacterium
AGCCGTCCAGCCCGGCGTTCTCGGCACTCATCCTGAGCGGCATCTCCAGCACGTTCTCGACGCGCTTGGCGCCGAGCGCTTCGTCGCCGCTGAGCTCGAGCTTCTTGAGTGCGCTCGCGCTGCGCAACAGGGCGACCCCGCCGCCGGGGACGATGCCTTCTTCGATGGCCGCGCGAGTCGCCGCCAGCGCATCCTCGATCAGGTCCGTGCGCTCCTTCATTTCGGTCTCGGTCGCGGCACCGACGTTGATGACGGCCACGCCACCGACGATTTTTGCCAACCGCTCTTGCAGTTTTTCTCGATCGTAGTCCGAGGTCGTTTCTTCGATCTGAGCCTTGATTTGCTTCACGCGGCCCTCGATCTTCTTCGGGTCGCCGGCGCCCTCCACGATTGTGGTGTTGTCCTTGTCGATCGTGACGCGCTTGGCGCGGCCAAGATCGGGGAGCTTCACGTTCTCCAGCTTGATGCCGATGTCTTCATAGATCACCTGGCCACCGGTGAGAATCGCGATGTCCTCCAGCATGGACTTGCGGCGGTCGCCGAAGCCAGGGGCCTTCACGGCTGCCACGTTCAGAGTGCCGCGCAGCTTGTTGACCACGAGGGTCGCGAGCGCTTCGCCTTCAACTTCTTCCGCGATGATCACGAGTGGCTTGCCCATTTTGGCCACTTGCTCGAGCATCGGGAGCAGGTCCTTCATGCTGCTGATTTTCTTTTCGTTGATGAGGATGAGCGGGTCTTCGAGGGAACATTCCATCCGCTCGGCGTTGGTGACAAAGTAGGGGGAGATGTAACCGCGATCGAACTGCATGCCCTCGACCACGTCCAGCGAGGTGGTCATCGACTTGGCTTCTTCGACCGTGATGACGCCGTCCTTGCCGACCTTTTCCATCGCTTCCGCAATCAGGTCGCCGATGGTCTTGTCGTTGTTGGCAGAAATGGTCCCAACTTGTGAGATCTCGGTCTTGTTCTGGCAGGGTTTGCTGAGCTTCTTGAGCTCGGCGGTGACGACTTCGACGGCCTTGTCTACTCCGCGTTTGATTTCCATCGGGTTCGCGCCGGCGGTAATGTTCTTGGCGCCTTCACGATAGATGGCCTGCGCCAGGACAGTGGCGGTGGTAGTGCCGTCCCCCGCGGTGTCGCTGGTCTTGCTGGCGACTTCACGGACGAGCTGAGCGCCCATGTTTTCATAGGGATTCTTGAGCTCAACTTCCTTTGCAACGGTCACGCCGTCCTTGGTGATCGTCGGCGCGCCGTACTTCTTATCCAGAATCGCATTTCGGCCCTTCGGACCAAGCGTCGCCTTGACGGCGTCCGCGAGCTGGTTCACCCCTCTCAGGATGGCGGCTCTCGCCGCTTCACTGTAGAGCAGTTGCTTTGCCATTGTGTTTCCCCCTTTGCCGTTTTGTTCAGGTTGTTCGTGTTGTGATGTGCAATGCTTAGCTGGTGAAAACCCCGAGGATGTCCTCTTCCTTGAGGATCAAGCACTCTTCGTCCTCGATCCGGAGCTTGCTGCCTGAATACTTATCGAATAGGACCTGGTCGCCGACCTTGACGTTCTCGACCTTCTTGCCGACCGCCTGGACGACGCCCCGCTGCGGCTTCTCTTTCGCGGAGTCCGGTACGTAAATCCCGCCTGCGGTCCGCTCCAATTCCTCGGTGTAAGTGACGAACACCCGCTCCCCGAGGGGCTGGAAACCCTTCGCGAGATTCTTCTTTTCTTTCGCTGCTGTGCTCATAACGGAACCTCCTCCTGATTAGGTAACTGGATTGATATAGTGGCGATTTGGTTCTGCTTCACGTTCGATGGCGTCAATCCGAATGCCTGATTGCGGATTAAGCAGAAGCCCTGGTCCACTTGAATCGCAACCGGAGATAGCTCCGGCTCTATCCAAGTCAAGGGGGGAATCGAAGATTTTGTTTCAATCCCCCCTCTACTAGACGGCATGCATGATAACCCTTTGATAATTCAATATTCCACATCCATTTTCTGACCAAGTGGCAAAGGACGGGGAGGCGGGATTTAGACTTGCAACCGGTCGAAATCCTTGACGTCTTTCTTAATATAGTCGCGAAGACGCTTGATGATGCGGGCCTCCAACTGGCGGGTCCGCTCCTTCGTAATACCGTACTTGTCTCCCAAATCGTCCAATGTCAGCGGAGTCTCCGAGAGGATGCGGTTTCTGAGAATGTCTTCGTCCCGCTCCTCCAGCGTCTTGATAAACTCGGCCAGTTTGGCACGAAACAGCGTCTTGAGCTGATTGTCGGCGATTTGTTCGTCCGCGGGCTTCTGCTGGGAGGGGATGATCTCAAGCAGGGTGGCGCCCTGGTCCTCGGCGATCGGTTGATCCAGCGACAGCTCCCAGTTACCAAGCCGCTGATCCATCTCAATGACGTCGCGCTCGCGGACATTCAATCGGTCGGCGAGCAATTTGGTATCGGGCGCGAATCCTTCTCGTGCGAGCTTCGCTTTCTCCTTTCTGAGATTGTAGAAGAGCTTCCGTTGATCTTGCGTCGTGCCGATCTTGACGAGGCGGTAGGTATTCAAGAGGTAGCGAAGAATATAGGCGCGTGACCACCAAGCGGCGTAGGCATAAAAGCGCACGTTCTTCGACGGGTCGAATTTCTTGATCGCCTGCATCAGCCCGACGTTGCCTTCTTGAATCAGATCCATGTGGTCAGCGCCCGTATGGAGATACTCAGCGGCGATGGACACCGACACACGCAAGTTGGCCATGATGAGTCGCACTGCCGCTTCGCGGCTGCCGTGCGCGCGGTACTCATGAAAGAGCTGGAGCTCTTCTTCTTTGGAGAGGTAGGGGTAGCGGCGGACCTCAGCCAGGTATTGCTGTAGGGCGGTGACCGGAACGACGGCGGTTACCGACTCATCCTGTTGCTCGGCCTGGGAGGCATTGATGACTTCTGGGGATGGGGATAGTTCGAGCATCCCGTCGTCCGAGGAATCGAGCACTTCCGGTTCAATCGATTCTTCCGATTCCTCGTCGAGTTTTTGGTCTCGTTTCGCCATACAAATTGATCACTATAACAGAACCGGTGATGCGGACAAAGCGCGCCGGGGCTGGGGCCCATTCGCTTGCGCCGCCGAAACTGCGTCCTCTATAGTAAATGCTTCGATTATCTGAAGGCACGAGAACTGTTTGTTCGACGCACCCCACAAGGCTATTGGCCGATGCTGATCCAATTGGGTGTTCCCCTGAGCGGGATGACCCGGTATCAAGTCCTGTTTCAGCTAATTTCCGGATGGTTTCAAGAAGCCATTCGGATAGCCTCAGGAGCTGTTGGCCTTTCTTCATCTAGGGCCTTTTTCCCGTTGACAGGCAGGGCCCAAGAAAACAATGTTAAATGTTCAATGTTAAATGATAAATTGGTCTTTACTGAACACTAACCATTGAACATTCAACATTGAATTATGCCCACTCCCTTTGACAGCATTGAAAACGCCATCCGCGACATCAAGAAGGGGAAATTCATTATCCTGGTGGATGACGAAGACCGGGAAAATGAAGGCGATCTCGTCATCGCTGCCGAGAAGGTTACGCCTCAGGCCATCAATTTCATGGCGAAACATGGGCGGGGGTTGATCTGTCTGGCCCTCACGCCAGAACGAGTCGAAGAGCTGCAACTCCCGCAGCAGGCTGTCGAGAACACTTCAACATTCGGCACCGCGTTTACGGTTTCGATCGATGCACGGAAAGACATTACCACTGGGATCTCGGCCGCCGATCGGGCCACCACGGTTCATGTTGCGATCGATCCGAAATCCAAACCCGGCGACCTCGCCCGTCCCGGCCACATTTTTCCGTTGAAGGCGCAAAAGGGCGGTGTCTTGCGGCGGGCAGGGCAGACCGAAGGGTCCGTCGATCTGGCACGATTAGCCGGGCTCCAGCCGGCCGGTGTCATCTGCGAGATCATGAACGAAGACGGTACAATGGCGCGAGTGCCGGAACTGACCAAGTTTGCGAAAGCGCACAAGCTCAGGATGATCACGGTGAAGGCGCTGATCGAATATCGCATGCGCCGTGAAACCTTCGTGAAGCGTGTAGCCGGCGCAAGGCTGCCGACGATCTTCGGCGAATTCGACGCAGTCGCGTTCGAGAACGAGATCGATCACGTCACCCACATTGCGCTCGTCAAAGGGAATGTGGATAGCGGGGCGCCGACCCTCGTGCGTGTCCACTCAGGCTGCCTCACAGCCGATGCGTTGGGATCCTTGCGCTGCGATTGCCGTGATCAGCTGCACGCGGCGATGGAGATTATCCAGAAGGAAGGCCGCGGGGTGCTGCTCTATCTGAATCAAGAAGGACGCGGCATCGGCCTGCTCAACAAGATCAAAGCCTATGGACTGCAAGACGAGGGGAGCGATACGGTTGAGGCAAACTTGAAGCTTGGATTCAAAGCCGACTTGCGCGACTACGGTGTGGGGGCGCAGATCCTGGCCAACCTCGGCTTGCATCAGATCAAATTGATCACGAATAATCCACGCAAGATCGTCGGCATCGAAGGGTATGGGTTGAAAGTTGTCGCTCGTGTTCCGATCGAAATTCAGCCGCGCGAAGCAAATGTGAAGTATCTGCGAGCCAAGAAGAATAAGTTGGGGCACATCTTGAAGAAAGTGTGAAAGTGGAAAACTTGGAACGTTTCAAGTCGCAATGAGCGCAACTTTCGAACTTTCAAACTTGGCGACTTTCTAACTAAGCCATGAAGCTTCGCAAAGGCTCGCATGATGCGACGGGGTTGAAGTTCGGGATCGTCGTCGCGAAGTTCAATAAGTTCGTCACGAGCAAGTTGCTGAAGTCCTGCATCGAAGGGCTGACGAAGCACGGCGTTGTCGCGGAGGATATCGAAGTCGTGCGTGTGCCCGGGGCGTTCGAGATTCCGCTTGTCGCCAGGACCTTGGCTTCGACGAAGAGGTTCGATGCAGTGATCTGTTTGGGAGCGGTGATTCGGGGCGACACGCCCCATTTCGATTACATCAGCGCGGAGGCAAGCCGTGGGATCGGACAGGCTGCTTTGAATACAGATGTGCCGATCATCTTCGGAGTACTGACGACCGACACAATGGCGCAGGCAATCGAGCGGGCCGAGCCGAGGAAATTCAACCGGGGCGGCGAGGCCGCGAAGTCGGCGATCGAGATGGCGACTGTCATGAGGACGTTGAAACAATGCGCTGACAAGCCTGAAAGGCTTAGGTCGACAAGTGTGGAAAGAATCAGCAGGAAACGATGACCAAATTCTTGTCAGCTTGTCAGCCTTGTTTCATGTCCTCATGTTTACGTGTGAGCCTGCTAGTTTTCTAGCCATGGGTAGCCGCCATCAGTCCCGTGAGCGGGCGTTACAGATCTTGTTTCAGTACGACATTCACGGTAAGCCAGGGCTCTGGCTCGACGAATTCTGGAAACCACTTAAGGCCGACGATCGAACAAGGGCTTTCGCGGAGCGTTTGGTTCAGGGGGTGGTGGAGCACAAGAAGGAGATCGATACCCTCATCGGGAAGTATGCGACGAACTGGAAGATCAGCCGGATGCCGATCGTCGATCGGAACATTCTTCGGGCCGGTCTCTATGAGCTGTTTTGGATAGACGAGGTGCCGGCGAAAGTGACGATGGACGAGGCGATCGAACTGGCCAAGAGTTTCGGCGACGACGAAGCGTCAAAGTTCGTGAACGGCATTCTTGATAAGGTGCTAGCGACCGACCCGCGATTGGAGGCAAAAAGACGTGAGGCGTCAGGAGTAAAGCCTGCGCATTGACGATTAATTCATTGCCGATTTAGTCATCGTTCCGGACTTCCTGGAATGGCTCAATGACTCAATGTATCAATGGTGAAATCTTATGATCGATCGATACACCCGTCCTGAGATCAAAGCCATCTG
>JBQTHY010000155.1:0-16023 GCA_052389395.1 Nitrospiraceae bacterium
CGAAGACGTGATGCGGGATACGTAATCAGGGATTAAAATTGAGCGGAAGGCGAGTTAGAAATCGTTCGTGTCAAGTGTTATGCGTCATGACCAACAAAGGCAAACAGCCTGTGCCTCCTCGGCAACAGGCCGGATGCTGCGGGAAGAGAGATGGGGTTTAGGCTAAGGTCGAGGTTCAGAAAGAGTCAGAGCCTATCAGATTAGCATCGGCCTCAACATCAGCCTGTTTCACCATTAATTCTTACGCCGCTTCAATCACCCGTTCGGCGTCACGGCGCTGAGCTCGTCCACGGCTCCACTCGACCGCTTCCTTCACGCCGGACTGAACTGCCTGACTCCAGCGAGTGGCCTTTACTTGCGCCTTCCTGGCGTAACGGCTGATATCCCGCCGGGTTTCCGCTCCCGTCTGAGGCGCGAACAGAAGCCCGATCCCCGCTCCAATGACTGCCCCACCGGCAATTATCGCTGCAACCTTCGCTACTTGTTTCCCTTGCTCCGACATGGTGAACCTCCTTTTGAATGTTACGTGTTACGAATCGGCCTTTGGTCGGCATCCCATTTGATGCTGTCTAACAGCAGTAAGCGTGCCAGACTGCAATGAGCGCTCGTATGGCCTAAATCTCCCTTCTCTCGCCTTTTCGATTAAGTCCGGCTAATAAACAGTCTCGTTTTTTGAACAACTCACGACACAGTCGTTTCAGAAATCCAACAGTACTTTGGTATCACAGCGGCAAGATGACTCTTAGAGCCACTTTGGAGAGACTGATGAACGGGCTCAATGCAGCCGACTCGTTGGCTTGCAATGGGCAGTCGTCTCCCATATTATCCGGCGCATACGCGAAGAGGGAGGCAACATGGGGTCGTTCGCCGCAATCCCTTATCCCCAGATCAATCCTGTCTTTCTTGAGTTCGGCCCGCTGCAGCTCCGTTGGTATGGATTGATGTATTTGATCGGCCTCGCCGCCGCCTACCTGCTCATCAAGCGTAAGGCGGCCGCTGAGGGCCTCCCCCTCGGACCAGATCAAATTTACGATATGGTGGTCTATGCGGCCTTCGGGGTGTTTATCGGTGGGCGGATCGGCTACACGCTGTTCTACAACTTCCCCTACTACTCACAGCATCCCTTAAAAATTTTCGCCGTGTGGGAAGGCGGCATGTCGTTCCATGGCGGCCTCATTGGCACGATCATCGCGCTGGTCTGGTTCAGCAGACGGCGCGGGCTTCCCGCCTATATCGTCGCAGACCTGGCAGCATCGGTCACGCCGATCGGACTTGGGTTCGGCAGACTGGGAAACTTTATCAACGGTGAACTCTATGGGAGGGCGACGGCTGCGGAGTGGTGCATGGTGTTCCCCGCTGGCGGTCCCGTCTGCCGCCATCCTTCCCAGCTTTACGAAGCCGGGCTTGAAGGCCTCTTGCTCTTTACGGCGTTGTGGGTGATCGGGAAATGGGTGACTCCACCAGGGACAATTTTCTGGAGCTTTCTGGCCGGCTACGGCATCTGCCGTTTGATCGCAGAACTATTTCGCGAGCCGGATCAACAAATGGGGTTCGTGCTTGGCCCGATCACCATGGGTCAACTCCTGTCGGCGCCGATGGTGTTCCTCGGCACCTTCATGTTGGTGTGGGGCTATCAGAAGACCGGGTTCAAGGCTGCACACAAAGTATAAGTTTTGAATTTTTAGTTTTGAGTTTTTAGTTAATAGTTTTTGGAAGGCATCCAAGACATAACTCAACACTCACAACTTAAAACTCAAAACTTTTTGTGTTTAGTACGGCATCTCATCATCGTCAAGGCCGACGTGGTGTCCTAATTCATGGACCACGGTGTCATAAACTTCCTGCACCACTTCGTCCGGAGTCTCACACTGACGAAGGATCGGCCCACGGAAGATCAAAATCCGCGCTGGTGGGGCCCCACCCGCCATGAAAAATGAGTCTTCCGTCAACGACTGGCCCTGGTACAGCCCCAGGAGATCATCCTCACTCTCGAGATCAAGCTCTTTCAGGACTGCGCGTGACGGCTCATTTTCCACCACGACGGTGATTGTGTCCATCAGCTTGGCATAGGGAGGAGGCAAGTCGGCGATCGCCTTCTGGACGAGCCGAGCGAATGCCTCAGACGATAGCTCATTTCGGCGACGCCAGGACATGATCACGACCACGTGCCAGGCGTGGGGTCCAAGGAAGATTTCCGGCGAAGAACATAGGCAAGCACCAACAATCTCGCCGTTCCTTCCATGGCTCCCTCCTTCATAGCTCTACCGCCGTGGCGCATCGTAGGAATAGACAGTGAAAACGAACCTGTTCAATCCCCAGACTGCGTTTGGCGACCGCTTTATACACCTCACTTTGTGTCCGGTAACGTTCGGCGTAAGCCGGCGCTTGCTCGGGCCTGACGGCATCTGTTTTATAGTCAGCAACCCAGATCGTCTCGTCAAGACGGTAAACGATATCAATGACTCCCTCCATCACCTGGCCCTTCTCCCAAGGCATCATGAAGGGAATCTCTCGGCCAAGAATTGTCGCTCCCCGAAGCCTGCCATAGATGTCCGATTGTCCGAACAGGATAAACGATTGTCGCAGGGACTCTGTCACGGCAGAAGCCAGATCTTGCTGATTCCCCGCGACAGCAGTCCGGACCGCTGCCTCAATGTGATCAGCAAAGCAAGCAGGATCCTTTGCGAAATCCCACCGTTCCAAGACGCGATGAGCCAGAACGCCGACCAGGCGACTGACTTCGGGATCTTTCCCTGACGGCGCAGGACGAAGCAGCACTGGTTCATCCTGTCTTTTCATGCCTGTGGGAGTCATCTGTCGTGGGGTCGCACGGGCCTGCATCCATGCAGTGGCTCGCTCTTGCCAGAGCCCAGCCACCGAAGCAGGATCGACCGTAAAATTCGCGGCCATGCTCACAGGCGAACGACGCGGGCGTTTCCGCTCCAGTGCTTCAACCACAAGATGCGGAATCGCACTGGCACCGATGGTGATTGCCTTGGTCGTGGCCACCCCCACTTCACCCTCTCCGACGGTTCGGAAGAGTTCCAAAACGGTCTCGCCGCTGGAACGAGCCGTGATGCCACCTGAGAGCAGCAACAGTTCTTTGGCACGCGTCATGCCGACATAGAGGACGCGCCGCCGCTCGGCTGCTTCACGCATCCTCAGCTTTTCATGGATGAATACGGACCCGAACGTGTGGCGATCACCAAGCGAGAGGCCGTAACGACCGCTCGACCAGTCATAAGACACCATTGGGATGGACGGTTCCCGTTCGGTTCCCTGATGGAGGCCTGGCAAGACCACGATCGGAAATTCCAACCCCTTGGCTTTGTGAATCGTCAGTACTTGGATCGCCTCCAAAGACTCTTCCCCCAGCGGGCTCTCGGCTTCGTCAGGCTGTTCGCCTAGCCGCGCGACCATGAGATCGACGAATCCGCCCCACGTGAGGAGTGGTCGGTCCAACAGGCCCGCTGCCGTCTGTTTGATCTTGAACAAATTGGCGACGGCCTGTTCCCCATGGAGCGACGCGGCGGCGAGTTCCAGAACGGGGAGACGGTCGAAAATCAGCTGGATCGCATCGGACAGCGGTAGAACCACAACCTCATGCTGGAGCTGGGCGAGCTGCCGGTAGAGCCGATGCACCGCCATCCCGCAGGGATGGGACCACGGTGCCAACCGTGCGTACTGTCGATAATCGAAGAGACCGGCTTGGCGCAGGTCAAACAGATCACGATCGGTCAGCCCCCCCAATGGAGAGCGTAGAACGCCGACCAGGGCAATCTCATCGTGCGGGTTGTCGAGCACACGTAACACATTTACGAAGTCGATCACCTCCTGCCGCCGATAGAAGTGTTTCTCCCCCTCAATCACATAGGGAATATCGTGACGGCGCAAGGCATCGAGGTAGGTGTCGGCCTGCGTCAGCTTGCGAAACAGGAGGGCCACGTGGCCTGGTTTAAGCATGGGGCGTGTGAGAAGGTCTTCGTGAAGCCACCGAGCCAGGATTTCCGCTTCAGCCCTGGTCGCACCGGCTGCATCAAAGGGCGCATCCGATTTCGGAGCGGTCGCAAGGCGAAGACACACGCCTGGGTCGTGGCTGACGGGATGTTGATGGGGTCGTGCCTCCAGTCGAACATTGGCCGGCTGCACATGCGGACGAGGCTGGAACAGTCGATCGAAGACATCGTTGATCGGCCCCAGGACTGCGGCATCGCTTCGGAAGTTCGTCGTCAAGGTCTGCACGGTCCCCCCATCTGTTTCTATTTTCTGGACGACGCGGTCGAAGGCTTCGATGTCGGCACGTCGGAAGCCATAGATCGACTGTTTAGGGTCTCCCACGATAAAAAGCTTGCCCGGTTCCAGCACCATTTCCTTCCAGTTCGTAGCCTGTTGCCCCAGACGTTCAGAGACAGCCAGAATGATCTCGTATTGGACTGGATCAGTATCTTGAAATTCATCGACAAGGACCGCCCGATACTCCTGCTTCACCCGCTCCCGCACGCTTGGATGGTCGCGGAGCAGCATGCGGGCACGCCCAAGGAGTCCATCAAAAGACAGCCACCCGTTCCGAATAAATGAGGTTCGAATGTCTGAAACAAGGGGGAGGACTAACTTCAATGCATGCTTGAAGAAGAGATGGTCAACTTCATGACATCGCTGTGAAGTCTCGATGATTCGTGAAGCCTCGCCGAAGTCGGACAGCTCCCATCCTCCCACTGGGTTCCCAAGATCTTTTTTCAATAGTTCCCTGTCGGACTCTGAGAGTTCTTGCTGTCCCACAGAGCCCTTCTCAATGAGCAAGCCCAAGAGAGTGATCGCAGCGGCGAGCATCTGCTCGACTTTCCGACGCTTCGGACGATCATGTGACTCTAGGAGTCCCTGCGCCTGGTCGCGCATCCCGGCAAGCCACTCCATCACCATGGCATCAGACTGGCCAGCGTCGAGCTGCTCGGAAAGCCGAGACACATCAATCATCTCGCTGCAAAGAGCCCAAGTAAACGCTCGCAGATCTTCCAGCGAGATCGTGCGCAACAGCGTTCGCCAAAGCCGGTGGTTCATCCCGCGACGACCCAGCTCGTGGTCAATCCAGCCGTCCCAGGCAGCGGTAAAATGTTCTTCGAATCGAGAGCCATCATCCTCCTGAAATGCGGGGTCGACCAGGCTCTCCAAAGGATGCAGGCGCAGGAGATGTGCGGCAAAGCTATGCAGGGTACCTATCTGCGCCTTCTCGATATCACGGAGCGCCGTTTCCGCTCGCGTGACTACCTCATCCGAGGTCAGACCATAACGTTCCCGCAGATCCTTCACCGACACGACGCCTCTGTCCGATGGTTGCGCGCCATCCGCAGCCGTTCTCACCAAAGCCGTCAAGCGCTCGCGTAGCCGCACCCTCATCTCCGTTGCGGCCTTGTTGGTAAAGGTTGCTGCCACGATCTGCGTGATCGGAACCGGATCTGGGTGCTTGATCAAGAGGTGTACCAAGCGATTGACGAGTAACGTCGTCTTTCCCGTCCCAGCGCCGGCAACCACCACGACGTTCCGATCAAACGTGGTTTCAGCTAGTTCGCGCTGCGCTTGGTCTGGAACCTGATCGTCGTTACGCATCCTTGACTCGCTGACTGCGCAAGGCCCTGAGGGATTTGGATTCCGGCGATCGGTAGGCACGCCACCACGTCGGCGTATGCTCACGACGGCAGCTGACCCGAAACTCGCACCTGTCGCAATAACCGTCCGGTACAATAAGGAACCGCCCCGATTGAATCCCCTCCACCAAGGTACGTAGCGTCTCCCGCAGCCGACTGCCGACTTCGGAGGACCAGATTGCAGCGTCAAATGTCGATCGAGTGATAGGCGTTGACCAATGAGGGGCGAGGAAAAGCAGTTGCACTTGACTGGGCTTCGGGTGGCCCGGAATGTTCAGGCAGGCATAGAGCGGCGCCTGCAACCGATATCCTCGTAGCGCCGATTGCGCAAGATGACGGTCTTCCGCCTTAATGGCCGAGCCAGTTTTCAACTTATAGTCGATGATACGCAGGTTGTCGGATCCAGGCCGCCGGTCGATCCGATCGACACGGCCGCGAATCTTGAGCGGCCCAGCCTCGCCCACCGTGAAACCGGGGACCGTGCCCTCTGCATCCACCTCAAAGGCCACCGGGATGCACGGGTCCACCACATGAGCCTCTTGGTCTGCATCTACCGCCGACGAGACAAGCGAGACGATCATATTTTTCGCCAGTTCCCAGAGTACAAAGTGGCCGGTTCGACCAGTTGCCTCGAACTCAGCTGCCGCCTCCTCGACAGCTGAGTGAATGCACCAGGCAATCGTGTCGTCGGTAACCGGTTCAGCCGGCCAGCCGGTCGGGATCAGCTGTTGGTAGCACCGCCGCAACGCCGCATGACAGACGGTCCCGAGAAGCGCGGCGTCCAAATCCTTTATCGGCGGCACACGGATCGGCTCGACGCCTAACACGTCGGCGGCAAAGTATTGGAAGGGACAGCGAGCATACCGTTCAAGCGGTGTGGGAGCCAGGCCCTCCTCCATCACCCGCGACCAGAGTGGGGCTAACGTCCCCGTCACACCATCATACGGCGTGAGTGTCGGGCTCTCGTCTTCAAGACGACTCAACGCCGCCATCCCGTGGCGGAACAAGTCTGCATCGCCCCCCAATGCCTGCATGAACGTCGCGGCGTCTTGTCCGCTCATGGCTACCCACAGAGCAAGGTGTTCGGGTGGAAGAAACATGCGCATGGCCGGTCGCTGCGAGACTTGATCGGTCAATCGTCGGGGGATGGCCTCGACCGGTCCTCCCTCAAGACCGCAGAGTCGGTTCGCCAACTCGAGATATGGCGAGGGAGCCAGCGCGCGTCCCTCATCGTCAGCCCGCTGAAATGACAGGTAGAGCCGCTGATTTGCGGCTTGTTGGAGCAACGTAAACAAGACTGCTTCTTCCTCGTAGCCACTCAGCTTTTCGTCGATCTTGAACCCCATCGTCCCATCAAGAACACGCCGATGCCGATCCCGCAAAAAGGGATCTTCTCTGATGTACCGGGGAAATACCTTGTCGTTCAATCCGAGCACGATAAGGGATTTGAAGGGCACACCCCTCGCTGCCATGACATCGAGCACCGCCACCCCCCGGTGTTCGGTGTCGGTGAGCGGGACCGTGGTCCGATCCAAGGCATGATTGAATAGTTCGATGAACTCAGCCCATGTCAGCTCATCCCCGATCGCCTCGAGTTGCGTGAGGGTGTTGAACACACGATTCAGTGCCTCCCAGACAAGGGCGAGGCGGGATTCGTGAGAATCCTGTGGTGCCTCGTCATTCATTGGCGGTAGGTGCAGATGCTGACCAATGAGCCGCTTGAACACATCGACGAGCCCGCCAATCGTCCCGCTCGGGGGAAGTGCGGCGCAATCATTGAGTAACTCCGACACTATTTGCCACAACAGCCAAACCACCGGCTGCGGCACATCCATCGGGCCTGCAGCACCGCTCTCCTCCTGCCTGGCTTCGATCTCAACGGGGGTACGGGCTGCAGATTCCAATCGGGCCCACTCTTCACGTCCCCGAGTAATGTGTAGCGCGGGGACGACGAGTTTCCAGAAATCGGGTCGAACGTGATCGGAAAACTTTTCACAGAGCTGACTTCGGTAGAGCGGAGAGGTGACGACATCCAGCACCGCCCTATGGTCGTAGTCGTTCAAGGGGAGTGATCCCAGCTGAAGGATCGTCTTGCATAGCGGTTCATGAATCAGCGGACACCCAATCGTGGTGGTGAAGGGAACGCGATGACGATTGAAGGTAGATTGCAGCGCGGATCGATAGGGCTCCAAGGTACGGACGACCACTCCGATGTCCTCGAATCGATACCCGTTGGTTTCAACCAGATCCAGGATCAGGCGGCATGTCGAGGCAAGCTCTTCTTCGACCCCGACCACGCTCCGAACAGTCAAGGTAGGCGCCGGAGGGAAAGTGGGCGATCCGTTAGGCTGGCTCTCCACGACACGGACGATGGCGTCCGGTGCGGGAACCAGTGGTTGGATAGATCGATCGAAGAAGCGCCGAGCAAACCGAAAGGTCGGCTGATCGGTCAGCGGGAAGAAAAGAGTTGTGGGTGCCGCCTTGCTCACTGCTTCGAAGAGGGACAATTGCACTTGGGTTAGATCGTAGAACCCATAGTAGAACACGTGGCGCAAAGTCGTGATGAACGGCGACGCGGGCGCGAATGGGATCAGCGACTCCGCCAGATCGTCAGGCGTCCCCAGTTGCAAGGCCTTACCGGTTTCCTTCACGGCAGCATGGAGGGTAAATAATGCCTGGAGCCGTGCTGCGTCCTCCTCGCCGAAATACCCTTCAGCAAGTCCTCCCAATGATTCGGCGGGATCGACCCCAGCGTCCTTCAGATCTCGAATCGTCGACCACAAGGCTCCCCAGGTGCCCGAGGAATGGCTGATATGCTGGAGCGGTGCGAGGGTCGGGAGCCGGCTGCGTACGATATGGCGGACCAACTGCTCGAAAAACAGCTCATCCACGACCTGGACCGGTGGGGCTGTTTCAGCCTGATTTCGAGCCTCTTCCGAAAGACGAAGCGCCAGTTGGTGAAACGTGAGGAGGTGGACGTTAAGCAGGGAGAGCCCGTGCTCGACGGCGAGAAACCGACGGACCCGTTCAACTAACGGGTTCGAGGGCACGAGCACGGCCAACGGCGCGAACGGATCGATTGCCTTGGCACGTTGAACATGATCGAGGAGCGCCGATTCAAGGTGTGGATGAAACCGACCGGTGACGACGCGGAGCATCAAAAACCGTGATGAGTGATCGGTGACGGGTGACGAGTGGAGACCTGACAGAGCGCCAACGTATCTTTACGGCGAGAACTCATCACCCATCACTCGTTACGACTCACCTGCGCTACCCCGTTTCTGGACCAAGCAACTCTCCGTTGCAATCGATGCAGGCCCAGTCGCCATCGATGAAGGACATGGGATCGCCACAGATCGGGCAGTCCGGCGGTGGACCCTTATCAAGGATCGGCAGCGGGGGAAGTTCGAAATCGTCATCATCAGGAACCATGGAAATTCGTTCCTTATTCTTGCGGCTTCATTTTCAGGAGCAATGCCTTTTCAGCGCTCTCTCGGGTTGGTACGCCGACAAACGTCAGTCGTCCGTCGATTATCGTGGCCGGAACCGCCCGTACGGAATGGCGGTCGGCAAGATCCTGTCCATCCTGTGTTGTAATATCGACCTCCCGGTAGGAGAAGCTATACTTCACCCGCAATTGCTTCCATAGACTTTTCGCAGATGGGCAAGCTCCACAGCTCGGCGATACCAATAGTGTAATGTTCGGCATAACGACGACACTGATTCAGGGTAAGCCTTAACCTCCAGCTGCCCGGTTTCGGATTTTAGCACCCGTTGAAAATAAGGCGCAAGGCGATGCGCCGGGATGGTCAGAGGCTGATAGGCTTCAACCTCATAGCCGCCAACCCCCCATTGAGAGTACGTTCGATACGTTCGGAAGAACCGCTGCATGTCTGATATCGCCCACAGCAAACCACGCCGACCGGTCATGACCAACGAGAGGTGAAGGGTGTTGCCTTCGTCGAGCAGGCAGCCGCTGATGGAGTCACTGGAGCCATACGCAACCTGATTAGTCCAGCCAGTCTTTCTCTTTGAGCTTCCTCGGCAGATATTTTTTTGTAAGATATTGGAAGTCCTTGTTGGCAAGGGCGTCGAGTTCGTACTTCAAGCCACTCGCCAGCATGCGTTTGATTTCCATTTGCCAAGCCGGCTTCTGGAACCACTGGTAGTTCATCAGTTCCTTCGCACGCGCGATGTCCTTTTCATTGAGCCTGATGCCGACGTTCCGCGGCAACTCATAGCGCTGCGGGTCGGCACTGGATAGCCCAATAAACTTCGCCTTAGGAATCGCCATGCGCTGGCTTTCAAAAGCCAGGTTGATCGACCCCTGTTTTACCACCGAATAGATGTAGTACCCCCAAGGATCGTTGTCGACCAGGACATACACCGGCAGCCGATGCTCTTCATGGAGCCGTCTCGCCAAACGCCTGACCCCCCTCGGCGGTTGACCGTTGCCGGTCAAAAGGATGCAGTTATAGCGCCGCCAGAACTTATCTTCGGACAGTCGATTCCACTGGGTTCCTTTCTCAACAAGGAGCACAAAATCCGCGGTGCATCGGCGAATTTCGAGATACTCCGGCTCGACGATCGACGGCACCGAATAGCCTCCCTTACCCAGTCGAGCGCAATTCACCCGGTCGCCGTCGTCGCCGAACACGACCGGCCCGACTATGCTCCCGCTGTTTTCGGCGCGCACATGCAGCTCTTCGCGTAGTGCGGTGAGTGCCACTTCCAGGTCTTCGATGACCGGGTCGGATTCGTCCTGCGTGTCGAAGGTGTTCTCGTGCGAGTCCTTAATCGTATGTTTCGTTCGGTAGTAAATTTCTCGGAGAGAGGTCGTGAGGTCGGCCCGCTGTAATTCAGTCAGCGCATCCGCGACGAGCATCGTCTGCATGAACTTCTTGGCCATGCCGACGTTGAAGAACGACCGCGCCTGCTTCTTGTTCCCCATCTCGATCAGACCCCTCCGTTCATTGAACGACACGTTCGAGAGGGCGCGAACGGGGATCGCAAACGTCGGGTCTTTCGAGCGCTCTGCCGCGTGGATCACGATGTCGGCCAGGCCCACGAGCTTCTTTTCGACGACGGTCGGCTTTTTCTGTTTGGTAGTCACAGGTAGGCCTATTTCTTTCCTCGAGGAGCAGCAACGTTGGCTGGTCTTTGCGGTTTGCTTGGTTTTCTCAGTTTGTTTGGTGTCTTTGGCTTGTTTGGTTTCTCTGGTTCCGATTGTATTCGAACAGGTTGCTTACCAGACGAACCCTTTTCGGCAAAGAGTGCCATCTGCACTGCTTTGCCCTTCCAAGTCTTGGAGGTGTGTAAATGAGCTTTTTCCCCTATACTTTTTGTTGCCTCTACAGACAGTTGCTCATCGCGATGTTGATCGGCTCCAACCGGCAACACGGGGACCCCTGCATCGGCCTCGACCTGAGAAGCCAATTCGACTTCGCCTTCGACACCATCCGTCTTGACGATGATCGAATGGGCTAAGCCTTCTGGTCCAGCACCGGTTTTGCCCAGCGCTTCATCGGTCTTCCTGCCGCCCGTCCTAGAGGCGGCGATCTTCTGGAGCTGCGTCCTGATTATCTCTTTCGGCAGTTTCCCGCCTTTGAGACGATTGCAGGCCTCGACAACCTCTTCAATATAGAGTTCAAAGATATTCCGTCGCCGATACTCGCTCGCGGCCCGTTCACGCCGTCGTAGATACAGCCCCAGCCGCCGCCCACATTCCCGCAGGGCCAGCGTGATCTCCTTCGAGATCTCGTCGTAGTCGGCAATCGCTTCCTTCGATTCGCTCGTGAACGGCACCCATACGGAGGCCATGTGGACGAAGATCACCATCGGCCCTTTGGGTAACGCCCCGCGGGATTGCCCTATGCCGTAATTCTTCCAGGTCGTGCCAAGGACCGCTTTGAATGTCGCACAGGCGGATTGTTGATAGAGCAATGGAACCCGATTCGCGTAGCGGATCACGCGGGCCAGTTCCGAATCTTCCTCCTCTCCTTCGCCCTCAGCCTTCGGCCTTGCAGGCTGTTTTGATTGGGCTTGCTCTTCCACCCGATTCCCATAGGCTAACCCAGCCTCGATGATGAACGGATTCCCCCGGTAGACGGCCGGCGGGCGACTGACCGCCGTGTAGAACTCACCTTTGATCTGCTTATAGAGGCCGGAGAGAACCGCCTTTTCGCCGATCGGAGAAATGCAATTCGTCGGCGGCGCCATGATTTTTGTGGCTTGGATGGCCTGGTATAACGTCTCAGCCGCAGGTCCCTTCAGATCCCGTGGCTTCATTGTGGGCGAAAGCTTTGCAGTCTTGCAGATCGCATCAGCCAACTGTGATGAGACCCGGCAGAAATCGCTCGATAGAAAGCCGGAGAGCGCGCGGCTTTTTGTATCCTGCAACATCTTGAGCAGCATCCCAAATTCGATTCCGTAGGGATGCGGTTTGATCTCACGTGGCGCCGGCGGCAGCTCGTGGTAGGTCCGCGGGTACTCCTTCCTTTCGCCTTCCGGCGTCTGGTAGATCAACCTCACATGCGGATTGGCGATGGAGGTCTGCTCCAGCCATTCGTCTACCGAGGTGTGGCCCTTCTGATATTTCCCTTCCACTTCGAGTGTGACTTGCGTGCCTCTGGGCTGATTCCACTCGATCTTCCTATTCTCGTGAACGAGCGGTTCGTTCTTCTTCGTATCGATCTGGACTTCGAAGAAATGTGTAGCGGCTTTGGGGCCGGTGCGTGAGATGATCTTCACGGGCTTCCCCGTCGTGAGCTGTCCGTACATGCCGGCAGCGGAGATGCCGATCCCCTGCTGGCCTCGGCTCATACGCAAGCGATGAAACTTGGACCCGTAGAGCAGTTTGGCGAATATTCGGGGGATCTGGTGGCGGACAATGCCTGGTCCGTTGTCCATGACAGTGATACGAAATCTTGTCGCCTGGCTCGCCGGGGGTGTCGTATCTCCTGTTGGGACGACTTCAAGCTGAACCATAACATCCGGCAGAATCCCGGCTTCCTCGCAGGCATCCAGTGCGTTATCGACCGCTTCCTTGACACAAGTGAGCAACGCTTTGCGTGGATTGTCGAAACCCAGCAGATGCCGATTCTTTGTAAAGAATTCAGAAACGGATATTTCCCGCTGCCTTGTTCCCATCTCCACTGCAGTGACCTGCTGCACCATCTTTGCGGCGGCTTTGTTGAGAGAAGCTGATTCTTGAACGGGTTTCTGGGAAGATGCAGAAGGGGGAGGTTGCGACGATGCTTTCTTCCTCTTCATTCAGCCTCGATCCATGTTGAAGGGAAACACTTGGTACCACAAACCGCAGCGGCAGGCAACGTGGCGGAGTGCGATCATAGGGCTTGACCAGCACTAGGCTTCAAGCATGTCCGCCTTCGTCGAGAGCGAGACATTCGTCGATCAACTGATCCAATTCATCCAACTCTTGCTGCCGGACTTCCAAGAACTTGAGGCCGAACGTTTGATCGTGAATCCACTGGACCTGCGCCCGATCAATATAGATCGGATCTTCGGCTCCCGGGATAATGAGCTTTACCGTGAGTTGCTTTCCAGGCTGAACCACTAGACTGCTCTCGATCTTTACTCCTCCTCGTGAGAGATCGACGGTCTCACCCTCGACCTCATGAGAATTCACCCGAAGCAGAGTTTTGACTTGCGCCGGAACCCGACGATACTGACGTCGTTCCATACAGGGATAGAGTACCGCTTTCGGCGGAGAAAAGCACCTCACGTGAAGCTCAAGTCCCTGATTGTTCTCGGGTTCCCTTGAAAGTTGACGCGGTCTTTCGTTATGGTACGGAACGATGGATCGAGTCCGTTCGCGCCAGATACTCCTTGCCTGCGCGAGCGGGCTGCTCTTGCCTCTCTGCTTCCCCAAGTTTGATCTGGGGTTACTTGCTTGGATCGCCCTCATTCCCCTGCACCTGGTCCTCGACCAATGTTCAAGACGACGGGCGTTTTGGACCGGTTGCTTGACAGGCTTCATCGGATTCACCGGAATCATGGCCTGGGTAGTGACGGCCATGACGACCTACGGGAAAGTGCCTCTCCCGATCAGCTATGTCATTCTCTTCTTACTCACCGCCTACCTGGCTCTGTATGTCGGGCTGTACTGCCTCTTCGTCGTTTGGCTACGTGAAATCATCCCAAGGTATGGAATCATGTTTGCCCCCTGCTTCTGGGTCGCATTAGAGTTACTCCGCACGTACTTCCTCTCGGGCCTTCCCTGGTGCCTCCTTGGATATTCACAATACCGCGAGCTGGACTTGATTCAGATAGCGGACCATACAGGGGTGTATGGAGTTTCATTTTTGATCGTGATCGTCAATCTGGCATTAGCGGAATTGCTCTTATGGTTGATGCCCTTCTTCCGTGGATTTCACCCCGCAAAGCTCCCCTGGGAATTACTTACGACCGCGGCGGTCCTCATGGTGCTCTCATGGTCCTACAGTTCGTCGGTGCTGACAGGCGAGAATCGGAACTTACCAACGACCTCGATTACGGTCGGCGTGGTGCAGCCCAACATCGATCAGGCCGTCAAGTGGGACCTTGCCTACCGTGACCAGACGATGCAGCGGCTCGACCGGCTGACTGCCCAGCTGGGAACCAATACAGACCTGATCATCTGGCCTGAAGCTGCGACGCCGTTCATCCTGGAGCGGGAAAAAGAGTACCAGTTGCAGTTGATCGCCTGGGCAGATCGGGCGAAGGCGCCACTTCTTCTTGGCAGCCCGGCTCTGCGATTCTACCCCGATCGCCGGCCCTATCTCTTGAACAGCGCCTATCTGTTGGCACCCGATGGCACTCTGCTCGGCCGCTATGACAAACATCATCTGGTGCCGTTCGGGGAATACATTCCGCTGAAATCGTCGCTGTTGTTCTTTCTCGACAAGGTGGTGGAAGGGATCGGCGACTTTGAACCAGGACCAGGGTCGACGATCCTGTCGTTCACTCCCAAGTCACGGGGGAGCGGTAATCCGACCAGTGCCCGGCCGGTACACTTCGGCGTGGCCATTTGCTTCGAGGTGATCTTCCCTGATCTGGTCCGTCAATTTTCGGTCAACGGCGCGGAGTTTCTCGTCACGATCACGAATGACGGCTGGTTCGGTCTTTCCTCCGCGCCCGCCCAGCACTTCGCCATGGTGATCTTCCGCTCGGTGGAAAATCACCTGGCCTTCGCGCGTGCCGCCAACACGGGGATCTCCGGTTTCGTCGATCCCTTCGGCCGCATCATGAAAGCCTCGTCCCTCTTCACGGAGCAGGCGTTCCAGGCCACGATTCCGGTCTGGCGGCCCCGCACTTTTTACAGCCACTACGGAGATGTGTTTGCTTACGGCTGTGTTATAATCTGCGCGCTTTTGTGCCTGTTCGGTTATTTCCGCACGAAGGAACCGGCCCACGGCACAACCGCGATCACCCCCGCGTAACGGGAGAAGGCTCGTTTCATGTTGGAAGAGGTACAAGTTCGCGTCCGCGCCGTCGGTGAACACGTCTCCGAGTTACGGGGGCATCTTTGACCTCGCCCGCATGACCGCCGATCTGCAAGAGCTCGAAGCACAGATGGCCCAGCCGAATTTCTGGAACGACGCCCGTGCCGCCGCCGTTGTCAGCCGGAAGAAAGCAACGATCGAGCGCGAGCTTCAACAGTGGCATGAGATCGAAGCCAAGCTAAGCGATCTGGATACCTTGCTGGAACTGGCGCACGAGAGCGGTGACGCCGCGCTCGAAGAGGAACTGACCTCCGAATTGAATCAGTTGGAGCCGCGCCTGGCGACCCTGCGCGTCGAGCTCCTCCTCTCGGGCGAGCTCGACGCAAACAACGCGATTCTGGCGATTCATCCGGGCGCCGGCGGCACGGAATCACAGGACTGGGCGCAGATGCTCCTTCGTATGTATGTGCGGTGGGCGGAAACCAAGAAGTTCAAAGTGGAAACCTTGGATCTGCTGGTGGGCGACGAAGCCGGCATCAAGAGCGCCATCATCTCGATCAGCGGTCCCTATGCTTATGGTTACTTGAAGGCAGAAGCAGGAGTCCATCGCCTCGTGCGCATTTCCCCGTTCGACTCCAATAAGCGTCGGCATACATCCTTCGCGTCCGTATTCGTCTATCCGGAATTGAGCGAAGACATCGATGTGGTGGTCGAAGACAAGGATCTCAAGATCGATACCTTCCGCGCCGGCGGCGCCGGCGGACAGAACGTCAACAAGGTCGAAACGGCGATCCGCATCACGCACCTGCCGAGCGGGATCGTCGTGCAATGCCAGAACGAGCGATCACAGCTCCAGAACAGGAACGGCGCGATGAAAATCTTGAAGGCGCGCCTGTTTGAGCTGGAACAGAAAAAGAAAGAGGCGGAGTTTAATGCAA
>JBQTHY010000156.1:0-13762 GCA_052389395.1 Nitrospiraceae bacterium
AAGATGCTTTCCGTCCACTTTCACGTGATCGCGTGTGGGGTCGACCTTCGTGCCCAATTCCATGACGACTTTCCCGTTGACCGTCACCCGCCCACTGACGATCAGTGTCTCCGCTTTGCGGCGCGACGCAATTCCGGTCCCTGCTATCAACTTCTGTAGTCTTACTTCCATATCATCTTCTCGAGGGTGGTCAGGCTGGCTCCTACTGCGCGCGTGCACCGAGCACCGCCCTTGATTTTACAAATCAGATCAGTCCCGCGTGCGCGGGGCGCGAGCAAAGGAGCCGCCTGGTCGTACCTCAACTCCTATTCCCACTCTATCGTCGAAGGTGGCTTGGAGCTGATGTCGTAGACCACCCGATTGACACCGCTCACTTCGTTGATGATCCGGTTCGAGATGCGGCCGAGCACGTCGTTCGGGATCTTTGCCCAGTCGGCGGTCATCCCGTCCACGCTTGTCACGGCTCGAATTGCGACAACATTCTCATAGGTCCGCTGGTCGCCCATCACCCCCACCGTGCAAATCGGCAGTAGCACGGCAAATGCCTGCCAAATTTCCCGATAGAGTCCCGCACCGCGGATTTCCTGATCGACGATCGTTTCCGCGGCCCGGAGAATCTCCAACCGCTCCTTCGTTACAGAGCCCAACACACGAATCGCCAGGCCGGGCCCGGGAAAGGGCTGCCGCCAGATGATTTCATCCGGCATGCCCAGCTCTTTTCCCAACACACGGACTTCGTCCTTGAACAGTTCTCTCAACGGCTCGATCAGCTTGAGTTTCATGCGCGCCGGCAAGCCGCCGACGTTATGGTGTGTCTTGATCGTCGCGGACGGTCCCTTGAAGCTGACGCTCTCGATGACGTCCGGGTACAGCGTTCCCTGGACGAGATACTTGACACCCTTGAGCTTTTTCGATTCCGCCTCGAAGTTCTTGATGAACAGGTTGCCGATGATCTTCCGCTTCCGCTCCGGATCGGTCACGTTTCTCAAGGCCGCCACAAACTCATTGGCGCGATCCAACAAATGCAGATCCATCTTGAAGTGCGAGGCAAAGGTCTTCTCTACCTGATCGCCCTCGCCGGATCGGAGCAATCCGTTGTCGACGAACACACAGGTCAATTGATCACCTATCGCCCGATGAGTCAGCACCGCCGCCACCGACGAATCCACGCCCCCGCTGAGCGCACAGATCACTCGATCCCTTCCCACCTGCTCGCGAATCTGCTTGACCGCCGTCTCTACATACGACTGCATCGTCCAGGTTGGTTTGCAACCGCAGATATCGTAGGCGAAATTCCGGAGCAGCTTCGTGCCCTCCGGCGTATGCGCGACTTCGGGATGGAATTGCAGGCAGTAGATGCGCCGTTTGTGATCGTCCCGTTTCATCGCCGCGATGGGAGAGTTGCTCGTATGCGCGATGGATCGGAACCCGGGCGGCATGCGTTCGATTCGGTCGCCGTGCGACATCCATACGACAGTCGACCCATCTTCACCGACCCCTTTGAACAAATCGCTTGAGTCGTCGATGGCGAGATCGGCCCGACCGTACTCCCGGTGCTTGGACCTGGCCACCTCCCCGCCGGAAAGATGGGTCACCAACTGCATGCCATAGCAGATGCCGAGAATGGGAATGCCTTGATCAAAGAGTTCCTTAGGGATGCTGGGCGCCTTCCTCTCGTACACGCTGGATGGTCCGCCTGAGAGCACAATACCCTGTGGGCGGTACGCCAGAATCGTAGCCAGCGGCACCGTGCAAGGCAGAATCTGCGAATAGACCTGCGATTCCCGGATTCGACGGGCGATCAGCTGGGTGTACTGCGACCCGAAGTCGAGAACGAGAATTCTATCGTGCCAGAGTTCCATGGAGCGTCATTTGTGAAGCGTGAAACGTCGTTCGTCTAGGAAAGGAGCTGATCCTTGATGGCGAGATGCGCTTCACGAGGGACGATTCACGCGGGGCTATTCCCAATCCATCCGGTAATTCGGCGCCTCTTTGGTGATGATCACGTCATGAACATGGCTTTCGCGAAGGCCCGCAACCGTTTGACGGAGGAAGGTTGCTTTCTGTTGCAGTTCGGGAATCGTTCTGCACCCACAGTATCCCATTCCCGATTTGAGTCCGCCGACCAACTGGTACACGACGGCAGCTAACGGACCTTTGTAGGGAACCCGTCCTTCAATCCCTTCGGGAACCAGCTTCTGTGCCGGGCGTTCCACCTGTCCATATCGATCCCCGCCTCCTCGCTCCATCGCGCCGATCGAACCCATGCCGCGGTAGACCTTATAGGTTCTGGCTTGGTACAAGACCGTCTCCCCAGGCGATTCTTCCGTTCCTGCCAACAGACCTCCGAGCATGACTGCCGACGCCCCAGCCGCCAGCGCCTTTGTGATATCGCCGGAGAATTTGATCCCGCCGTCTGCGATGATCGGCACCCCGCTTCCGTTTAGCGCTTTGGCACAATCCGCTATGGCCGTCAGCTGCGGCATTCCGGCGCCGGAGACGATTCGCGTCGTGCAGATCGATCCCGGCCCCACACCGACTTTCACCGCATCAACACCCATCTTCAAGAGATCCTTCGCCGCCTCAGCCGTCGCGATGTTTCCCGCGACGAGTTCTAAGTCCGGATAATGCTTCTTGATCATCTTGACGGTATCCAACACCGCCTGCGAATGGCCGTGGGCGGTATCGACAACCACAAGGTCCACTCCTGCATTCTTGAGCAGCCGAACGCGCTCCTCAGTTTCAGACCCGACGCCCACCGCAGCCCCGACGCGCAGGCGACCGTGCGCATCCTTGCACGCATTGGGATACTTGATGCGCTTTTCAATATCTTTGATCGTGATGAGGCCCTTGAGCTCGCCGTGTTTGTTCACCACGGGCAACTTTTCGATGCGGTGCTCATGAAGAATCTCTCTCGCCTTCTCCAGGCTGGTGCCCTCCGGCGCCGTGATCAGCTTCTCGCGTCTCATCACCTGGGACACTTTGAGATCCATGCGAGTTTCAAACCTCAAGTCACGGTTCGTCAGAATTCCCACGAGCTTGCCTTGTTTGGTAACGGGAATACCGGAGATGCGGTACTTTGCCATCAGCTGATGCGCGTCGCGGATCGTCTGGTCTGGCGCAATCGTAATCGGATCGAGAATCATCCCGCTTTCTGATTTCTTCACCCGATCGACTTCCACGGCTTGATTGGCGGGGGACAAGACTCGATGGATGATCCCCAGTCCACCTTCGCGGGCCAAGGCGATCGCAAGACGCGACTCTGTCACGGTATCCATCGCCGCGCTGACCAGCGGAATATTGACGGGAATGTTGCGCGAAATGAACGTCCTGGTCTCGACCTCGCTCGGCAAGACCTGCGATTTGGACGGAACAAGCACGACATCGTCGTACGTCAATCCGAGTCTGAGTTCCTTATTGAGCATCGTCTCCTCGCCCTCAGCCTTCCGCGCCTCCTGACATCCCTTAACGTTGCTGCGCCTGGTCGAGCTCTGCCAAGGCTTCGGCATCTTGCTGCAACCGCTCACTGCCTTCTTCAGCCGGCATGAACTGCTGCACCCGTGTGTTGCCGCTGTCGACGACAAAGACGCTGCCCCTCGCATCGACCGCGATCCCATACGGGAAATTGAACTGGCCGTCGCCTTTGCCGAACCCGCCCCATTGCGTGATGAAGTTGCCTTCGCGATCGAATTTTTCAACCCGATGATTGCCGGTATCCGTCACATAGACATCACCCGTCCCGTCGACGGCGATGCCCCAGGGTGAGCGCAATTGTCCTGCTTCCTGCGCCAACGGACTGCTGGCATGACCGGCTTCCGGACTGCCGCCCCATTTCGTCAAGAGCTGCGGCAACACGTTGGTGCTGGTATCGAATTTCTGAATGCGATGATTCCCCATGTCGACCACATAGACCGATCCGTCGCTTTGATCGACCGCGATGCCGCGGGGGAAATAGAACTGGCCGTCGCCATTCCCGAAGCTTCCCCACGCCATGATAAATTCGCCTGTCATGTCGAACTTCTGCACACGGAAATTCGCGCTGTCGACGACATACACGAAGCCGCGCACACGGTCGACCGCAATCCCCCAGGGGGCATTGAACTGACCTTCACCGTTGCCGCGCGAGCCGAACTTGAGCACGTACCCGCCGAGCTTGCCATCGAACTTTTGGACGCGGTGGTTGTTCGTGTCCACGATCCACACATCGCCCTTGCCGTCGCAGGCAATTCCAGTGGGGTTATGGAAGTTGGCGTTCGCCGATCCAAAACTGCCCCACAGAATAATAAAATTACCGGCGTTGTCGAATTTCTGAATTCGATTGTTGCCGTTGTCGACCACGAAAATCGCCCCCTGATGATCGACACAAAGGCCGTACATCGGGGCCATGAATTCGCCCCCGTGGAGAAGGGACGCTCCGCGGCCCGGCTTACCCCACTGAGCAACACAGAGATAACCGGAGGTGTTCACAAGAATGGTCGCGCTGGCGGGTGTCGAGAGATTGTTGCCGACGTCCTTGAACCAGACATAGATGGTTTTCTGACCATCGGCCGGCGACAGAATAAAAGGAATGGTGGCGCCGAACTTCACCGTCGGCGCCACATCGACCCAACCGGGCGTGCCCGCCATCGGCGTCAAGGGACTTTCCGATACGAAATAGGCGCCGACACCGGTATCCAAATCCGTCGCCGAGATGGTCACCACCACCTCGGGTGAGTTCGTCATGAAGGCGCCGTGATTGATCACCGCATAGGGATTTTGCGGGGCGGTAATGTCGATGAGGACCGGCATCGCAGTGACTTCCACCGACAAGCCGCTTTCCGTCCCATCCCCGAATGTCGCGGTGACCGCATAGAAATACGGCGTATCGTTGGTCAGGCCTGTGTGCGTGTAGGGAGTCGTCACACCTTCGATCTTCGTCGCCCCTTGAACTGTCAAATTCGGAGCTGTGCCGAAATAGAGGTTATACGACAAAGCGTCCGGAACCTCCATCCAACTCAAGAAGACTTCCGTATCGCCGGCCTTCACCGCGACACTGCGCGGAGGCTGGACCGCGCCCGGTTCGAGAGCCCGAGCCGCCTCATGCTTGCCGCGATTCATTTCTTCTTCAGTCGGCAGGTACTTGAGAACCCGGTTATTCCCGCTGTCGACGACGAACACACTGCCTTCTTTATCCACGGCAATGCCGGAGGGGAAGTTCACTTGGCCTTCAGTCTTACCGCGATTTCCGAATGAACAAAGGAATGTGCCGTTTCCATCAAACTTCTGAATCCGGTGGTTGCCGCTATCGACTACGTAGACGTTGCCCAACGCATCGCAGGCAATGCCCCAGGGCGATTTGAACTGCCCCGGCCCACTGCCTTCACGTCCCCACTTGGTCAGGAAGCTCCCATGGGCGTCGAACTTCTGGATGCGATGATTGCTCTCGTCAGCCACATAGATGTTGCCGACGAAATCGACCGCTACGCCGCGGGGGAAAAAGAAGGCCCCGTCGAAGCTGCCGTCACGGCCCCACTTCACGAGCGGCTGGCCGTCGGCTTGGAACTTCTGAACGCGGGCATTGCTCGTATCGGACACGTACACGTTACCTTCCCGGTCTGCGGTGATTCCCCAGGGCACATCGAACCTTCCCATGTCTGCGCCGCGCCAGGCGAACCCGAACTTCCCCCAGGCTTTCTGGACGTTACCCTCAAGATCGAACTTCTGCACGCGGTTATTGCCGCTGTCCGCCACATAGACGACATCATCCGGGCCGACGGCCAATCCACGGGGATAGTAGAACAAGCCCTCCTGCGAACTGGGCTCGCCACCCCATCGCGCCAGGAATTTCCCGGTCTTATCGAATTTTTGAATCGAGTGGTTGTCAGTGTCCGCCACGTAGATATTGCCCTCCTTGTCGAGCGCAATACCGGTTGGAGAGGTGAGTTCTCCGTCGTCCACTCCTTCCTGGCCGATGCTCATGACCAAGAGATAGGGCGACGGAATTGCCATGACTTCTTGGGATTCGAGACTCTCGCCCTCTGGCGTCACAACGGTGACCACATAGTGATAGCAAGTCCCGTTCGCGAGGTCGTCATGGACGTAAGGGCTTGTCGCGCCCTCCAAGCAAGCCGCTTTGTCTTTCTTCACTCCAATGACGCTCTTGAAATCCTCTGCGCTGGCAATAGGGCGAGTCAGTTCGGAGAACTTGATTTGCACGCCTTTGGTGGTCTGGAAGTAGAGATTGTAGTACATGGCACCCGGAACCGGATCCCATGTAATTGTGACACGGCCATTCCCTGGCATCGCCCGGACGTTTTGCGGCGCCTGCGGGAGCGCCTCTTCCTCTGAGACCGAATCCCCGGCGCCCCATTCCTCCTGGGCGCCTTCAACAGACAGGACCGGCCGGTCGAACCGGAACGTTTCGTCAAGAAACCATGCTCTGATCATGCGGCGGGGCCTCGTGTTGCTGAAACCGATCCGTCATCCAGAAACAGAGGATGTTTCAATAACTTAGAATTGGATTGGACAGTCTAACAAAGCGGCGGAAAATGAGTCAAGGAGCCGAGAATTCGCATGTCGGGGAAATCGACACTTGGCCCCATACCCCGTGTCCTTGCCGCGCGCTACGGGACGGCTTTTCGCCATTCCAAGTGATCGATCGCGACATGGAGGTGTCACATAGAGGTTGCGCGATCGAACGTACGTGGCGTGGAATCCTATCTTTGTTCAACCGGTTCCCCGTCAAACTCTTCGTCAACTTTCAACTCTTCCTCACCCTTGAGTTCGACAGGGGCTCCCTCCCCGTTCACGGGTAGCGCATCTTGATCAACCACTTCCATCGACTTCGCCATGTCGTCAACGACTGATTCGCCGGCTATTTCCGGTGGAGCCTCGTCCATCAGCAACATTGACCGCTCCGACTCGCCCAACTCCTTGAACTCTCGGAGCGGCGGGAGCTGCGAGAGGTCATTCAAGCCAAAATGCTCCAGGAAGAACTTTGTGGTCCCGTACATAATCGGACGGCCGGGAATCTCTTTGCGACCGACGATACGCACCAGCTTCCGTTCAAGCAATGTCCGCACAACACCGGAGGTTTCCACCCCACGAATCTGCTCAATCTCAGATCGCACGATCGGCTGCTTATAGGCAATGATCGCCAGCGCTTCAAGCGCGGACCGGGACAGTTTCACCATGGATTTCGATTTGTCTAGACGCTTGATCCAGGGAGCGTATTCCTGTTTGGTCACCAGCCTATAGCCACCGCCCACTTGCACAAGCCGGATTCCCCGCCCTGCTTGATCGAGATCGTCGCCAAGACTCCGCAAGACTCGTTCAACGTCCGCCCTGGTGACATCCCCCAGCACCGCCACCAGACGAGTCATGGGGAGCGGCTCAGATGAGACGAACAACATCGACTCCAGAATCGCCTTGAGTTCACGCTCCGCAGTTTCCTGTGGCACACCTTGCATGCCTGAGGTGCCCTGCGCGTTCGCTGAGTTTGTGTCCCCGGGCACGTGTTCCTGTGCGATCGTGTCGGCCATCACACGCTCTGCGGCATCTTGAGACAATTCTTCCGTGATCGGAGTCATGTTCCCCTCCATTCCGAATCTGAGTCGTCCAGTTCAGCAGGATCCGGTACTAATGAGAACGTCCGTGAGACGAGAATCAGTCCAAACGTCTCAGCCTGAAACACTCGCGCGACCCGCAGCCGAACGAGCTCCAGTACCGCCAAGAACGTGACGATCACCACCAGCCGGTGGCAGGATTCCTCAAACAGATCCACGAACGACACGGAATCTTTGCCTTCCAGCACTTCCAGAATCACGTTCATACGCTCCCGCACGGTGAGATTATCCGGAATAATCTCGATGAACTGCTTGCCGGGGTTGCGATTGAGAATCCCCTTAAGCGCATCGACGAGATCGAACAAAGAAACATTTTCCAGCAGCCTCTCATCAGTCTCGACTCGCTCCGGCGTCCCCTGTTCTCGACTAAAGACGTCGCGCCACATTTTTCCCTGGCCATCAAGCTGGCGGGCCGCATCCTTGTATGTTTTGTACTCCAGCAACCGCCGCACGAGTTCTTCTCGCGGATCGGGCCCCTCTTCCTCCTCCTCGACCGTCTCGTCGACCGGCAGCAGCAACTTGGATTTGATCTGCAGCAACGTTGCCGCCATGACAAGAAATTCCCCCGCGACGTTCAGATTCAATTCCTTCATCGCCTCTAGGTACTCAAGGTACTGCTGAGCGATCAAGGCGATCGGAATATCGTAGATATTGATCTCGTTTTTCTTGATAAGATGGAGCAGCAGGTCCAGTGGCCCCTCGAAATTCTCGATGCGGACCTGGTAGGGCAGCTCGGTCTGTTCAAAACCTTCGATTTCAGGTTTCACGGAAGCTACTTATACCAACTTATGGGGTGGCGGGCAAGCCCGAATCTATATGTAGGGGCCTAAAACGATTCTGTCCTATCTCATCTTCAGTATGTAAGCAACCAACAGGGCTGCCGTGAGGAGAAAAAACAAGGTCAGGGCATACTGTCCTGTCTGGAGCTTCAGGGTATCGGCAGGCTCGTCCTGAACGATCCGCTTGGTTCGAGTGAAAAGCGGCTTCCGATCGAATCGCACCTTCGCGAGGTCGTCCGGTTTCTTGAACTCGGCGTCTGAAAAATCAGCCGCGCTTAGAAACTGTGCCGCTGCGAACGAGGTCTCTCCCTCGAACACTGAAAAGCCAAAGAAGGTGTCGTGACTGAAGATGGCCTCGGTAAAATTCACGTTCTGCATGAATCGGCTTCCCGAAAACCCAGTCCCCAGGCCGAATCGTGCCTGCTCAAAGCTGACT
Organism: Nitrospiraceae bacterium; assembly: GCA_052389395.1. Taxonomy (GTDB): domain Bacteria; phylum Nitrospirota; class Nitrospiria; order Nitrospirales; family Nitrospiraceae; genus Nitrospira_D. Next base: position 8,820 of record JBQTHY010000156.1, read on the forward strand.
GGTTGTTCAAAGGTCACCTCGAGAAATTCCGCTATGCCGTCGAAGAGCACGCCTCCGCAATCGACTGGACCTCGAAACGTGGAACGATGAAATCTCGTATGGGGCCCAAACTTGGTCTCCTTGCACCCCAGCGTCTGGCTGAATTGCCCCTGGACAAAGTAGGCCTCTTTCTCAAACGTTGCTCCGGAAAGCTCGACCGCGCCCTTGAACACCGAACGTGAGAGATCCACTCCGTCTTTGAATGTCGTCCCCTTAAAGTCGAGAGGTCCTTCGAAGTGGAGCGTGCCCTTGGCGGACCTGTGCCGCACCGCTCCAAACACCACCGAATCGCGAATCGTTACCGCCTCGCGCACGAGCCGCACCTCTTCCCCATTGGACTGATTCGGTGTCGCCTGTTGTTCGGGTATGAACCCTTTCTTCAGCGGGGTCGTTTGCACGGCTAGTCGGTCGAAGATCAGGTCGCCACGGACGATGACGCCGACGAGATCGACCGACCGCCCTTTCGCCACCACTTCCATGATTGCGGCGCTGCCGACCGCGCGAGCCTCCCGCTCAGCTTGCGTGCAGCTAGGGGCCAGATGTGTGACGAGGCCCCCAACGCTCCCACTCACCGGTGCCTCCACTGCGCACGCGGCACTCGTTTCGTGAGCCGAGACGACGACGGGCGAGGCAAGCAGCAGACTCAGCACACAGGCACGCCATGGAGACCACGCGTCATGCAACATGGTGGGCGTTATACGAAATGCCCGGGAGCAAGGCAAGGCGAGATCTGGCCATCGCCTTTACAGCTCTCGCTACCTTGCTACACTTGAAAGCGAGACACGGAGGTCCCACCGATGACGTCACGTTTGGTCCGATTCAACATAGTCGTCTGTCTTATCCTGCTCGCTATTCTTTGCTTTTGCTGTCATCCCGCCTCTGCTGAGTACGTGGTCGAAATGCCGGTGCTCGCGGCGATTCGTTCGAATAACAACGGCGTCTTTGAAATGCTGATGATCTGGTGGGACCAGAAACAGGATCCCGAGCTGGTTCAACTCCAATTGATTATTGGCGGGGTCAACATAGGAGAGGCTAAAACAAGCGCCATGGCTCAGGCCTTCGCCTATGCGGTCGATAGAACCCCCGATATTCGCCACAGCGGCACCGTTTCCGTCCGAGGAATCGCCTATGCCCCGGCCAATAGCGACGGCCCGAGTTCCGGCGCTGCGATGGCGGTCGGCTTCATCGCCATGTTTAAGGGCGACCGGCTACAGCGCGGGATCGCCCTGACGGGAACGTTCGAACCTGGCGGACGCATTGGCCCAGTCGGAAGTATTCCTGACAAGATGCGGGCTGCGGCGAGGGAAGGCTACCGCACGATCCTCGTACCGACCGGTCAAATCTACGGGCCAAACTGGAACCTGAACCAGCTTGCGATGGAATTGAATATGACCGTCAAGGAAGTGGACACTATCGACCAGGCCTATGAACTCATGACCGGCGGGCGCATCTAGCAGGATGCTGAAAAGCTCGCCGGTTTTGAGCACAGAGTCCAGCCCGCGCAAATGCGGGGCGAGCCGGTGCAAAAGATTTCTTGCTGGATCAGCACGGCGCTACAACCCCAATACCGCGGCCGAGTTGCGGTTCAGCGCTCAGGAGAGAGCTGCGTTCGCCAACTGTTCAGGCAATAGAGAGAAAAGGCTCTTGGTCGTGGTGTGAACCTCGTTCCACGGCTTCACAGGCGGGGCTTCCTGTGGTACGGGGCGAATCGATGGCTGTTCGTGGAAAGTGAGCCGGGGATCGGCGCCGAGTTTCTGACAACGGTCAGGGGGCCGGTCACACGGCTCTCTCTGGCAGGGACAACCAGAAAAGCATCGGCACGTCAATTGTTGCGATAGTCATCGTGATCGTCTAGAAGATCTTCTGACTTTTCAATCAGATCCTCACTGTCGTCATCGGTATCGAGGTCCAACTCTTCCTGCACGTCTTCCTCGATCTCGCCTTCGATCTCCAGGCCCTCATCGATAATTTCCTCATCAACCTCGGTCTCTCTCGGCTCGATCGGAACAGCCAACTTGGCAGCCTCCGGTTTGCGGGGTGCCACTTCTTCCTGAATGGCCGCTTTCTTAATGGGCGTGACTGGCTGGCTGGCTTTGGATATGGATTTCCTGTGGGCGGCTTTCTTAGCGAACTTCCTGGCCACCTTCTTGGCAGCTTTTTCCCTAGTGGCCGGCTTGGACCGCTTCATGGCCACGCGCTTCTTGACCGTTTTCATCGCCGACGACTTCTTCGATGACTTTCTCGCTTTTTTCTTTCCCGACGACTTCTTGGTTGCGGCCCGCTTCTTTTTCTTCGCCATCCCGATGCCTCCTAGGCCAACTGCAACGGTTCACCTGTCGCGCAGCGACCTCCATCTAGCATGAACGAATAGTCCCTTGCAACCTCCACATTTTCTGGCCGTTTTCACCGTCGATTGTCCCCTCATCGTTCAAGATTCTACCCATACTTTAACCGCCGCCTGCAGTCTCTGCTTCACTTCGACCAGGCTCAGGCCTCCCGGTGGTAGACCCAAAACCCATGATAAGATAGACGGCAGGAGATGGATGAATGAAGGTTGAATCTCTTGCCTATCGGCCGGACTGCAGGGCGGGACATGTCAACGCGGAGTAGTGATCACGTGAAATGGTTGACGACGATATTCCTCGTGGGATTGACGGTAACTGGTCTGCTCCGGCCGACCACAGCTGCGCCACCCTACACAGAGATCACCATTGAGGACGGAGCTCCTTATTTTGACCCCATCAGTGCAACCGTCGCCAGCGGCAACCCCATCCGCTGGGATAACCCCACTCCTACTCATCACACCGTCACGCACAACGGCTGTGTGGAGGACGGGAGTCCGTGCTTATTCGATTCCGGAATAATCCCGCCGGGAGAGCAATTCACCATTCCGGGCCTGCCGCCTGGACGCTATGTCTACCACTGCCGGATCCATCCCATTTTGCGGGGCGTTCTGACCGTCACCGACGCCTCTCAGTAGCCCTCGCAGCTCTAAAAGTCGTCTCTCGTATCTCGTGATTCTCCTTGGACTGAAGAAGAGAGTATGTGGCATATTGCCGATCGCCTCTTGTCAGGACCTCGGAGCGCTTGGTTTTTCGCCACAGACTAGACGACATCGGCCGAATACTTCAGTCTCCATCGTGACACACCTCACCGTTCGATACGCCTTTCGGCTCCGGGGTCTTGCGAGCAATCGGACCGCTCCTGTAGGCTGCATGATTCCGACAACGATAGACGCTCGCTATGAAACCGACCGTTGCCGTCCAAGAACCATTGCATCTCGCTGGAGAAACCCTCAACCTCCTGGCCTGGCACATCCCGGATCTTGTTACCTACCAGCACAGCAAGGACGAATATTGGTTAGCTCCGCTCGACGATAATTTCCCGCTGTTGCGGCTGAATAGCACCGGCCTGGAAATGCTCCGGGCTATGAACGGGCATACCACGGTCGGCGCACTTCTCGAAAAATACGGTAACACAATCTGCGGTCCCGACGGCCAACCAGGCCAGTGGCACCTCGAACGGTGGGCCACGCCGAACTATTCTCTCTGCTACTATGGGATAGAGCCACCGGGTGGGCACCGGCATACGACGAAATGGGACATTCTGCTGCAACAGGTCCGAGAAGGCTGGTCAGGGCAGGAAGGATTCGAGGGAGAAGAGCACCTGGAAGCGTTTCATCATCACGGATTGGCCGGGAATGAAGAAACCGATGAGCACTTCGACTTGATCGAAACCACCGTCTCCCACCTCTTTCGGGAACCGACCGAGACTCTAAATGGCTTGACCTACGGCCAGGTCCTCATGCGGCAACTCCGCCGGCTCGGCTGGTTCAATCCCAAGCCAAGGGTCATTCTGGAGGTCGGCGGTGGACTCGGCTACCTGGCGCGCGACCTTGGTCGAGCACTACTGCCGTTCGAGAAACAACACATCACGTATCTGTCGCTCGACATCGCACGTCCCTTTCTCAAGCTGCAAGTGAGCCGCGCAAAGGCCGGCGGGTGGCATTGCGCTGGCACACACGGCAACGGAGAACGCCTCCCCTTTATCGACAATTCCGTGGATCTCGTTATCGACAACGAAAACATGGCCGACATGACCCCGGTGAAACTGACGAAGAAAGAACTCACATCCGGTGTGGGCGAGACCGCACAGCATCAAGAGGCATTGGACTGGATCAGACGTGTGCGGCTCTCGATCGAAAACGATCTGCCGGACGAGGTGATCTTCAACCTGGGACCGATCCGATTCGTGGCGGAACTCTGGCGGGTTCTCAAACCAGGTGGCCATGCAATCCTCAGTGAATTCGGTATCGACGAAGGGTGGCCCGCTCCGGTGAGACTGCCTGGCCATACCGAGTACGAAGTACAGTACCGTCATCTACGCCAATCCGTCCGCTGGCTCGGCTTTCATGAGCGCTATCTGTCATTGCCGCAATTTCTGGCGCTCAAGCCTGACACCAAAGTCCTCTGCACCGGCGCAGCCTACACCATTCAACGGTTCTGCCAGGCCATGAACAAGCCGTTCATCGTCCGCGCCTATACCGAGAAGGAACTGCACCAGGCCCTGGGCGACATGCTCGCCAGACTCCACGGTTGCCACTACCACGACGTGGCTGACCCCGCGTGGTTCAGCTTGCTTGACTTCAAAGTGCTGTTATTGGAAAAACCCGGCGGGGCTCCAAAAGCCCAGTTTACGCAGAACAAGGGCTATCGGTGGTATTCGCAGAAGTGAGGGGCATTGAGGGCGGTCTGATGGTTCCCTTCGCTCGCGGACCGCGCACGCAAGGGTAATCAGACTCCTACATCAACATGGACCACTAAGGCCACCCGCTGCATGAGCCTTGGCCAGGGCTTTATCGATCCGAGACTCGCGTTGCCAAATTTAGGAGCACACCCTCGCGT
>JBQTHY010000157.1:0-16129 GCA_052389395.1 Nitrospiraceae bacterium
CTCATACGTTGGCGACGCCGGCCAGCGATGCGGGGACGTTGCAGCGAGAGGCACTGAAGCTTCTTCTGCCTTTTCTGGATCACCGGGAAAATCCCCATCGAAAATTGTTCCGCCTGCTCGGCCTCCGGGTTGAAAAACTGGAGTGAGAGAAGGTGGCTGCCATGGCCTCAGAGATTCTATCGGCGCAATGCTGCATTGCCGGCGGGGGACCTGCCGGCATGATGCTGGGACTGTTGTTGGCCCGTGCCGGGGTCTCCGTCATCGTGTTGGAAAAGCACCAAGACTTTCTTCGCGACTTTCGCGGCGACACAATTCATCCATCCACACTCGAAGTGATCCATGAACTGGGATTGCTCGATCGACTCCTTGCCTTACCCCATCAAAAAGTACCGAGAATCAGGGCCCAATTCGGCGACCTGGCCCTGACGATCGCGGATTTTTCAACCCTATCAACGCAGTGCCGATTCGTCGCCTTCATGCCGCAGTGGGACTTCCTGAATTTTATCGAGCAAGAGGGGAAACGGTATCCCACCTTCCACCTTCGCATGCAGGCCGAGGTCGTTGATCTCATCAAGGAAGCGGGCTCCGTCGTCGGACTCCGGGCGAAAACCCAGGACGGGTCGCTAGAGGTTCGTGCCGCGCTCGTCGTCGGGGCGGACGGACGACACTCGGTTGTCCGGACCAAGGCAGGCTTATCCGTGGAGGAATTCGGCGCGCCGATGGATGTCTTGTGGTTTCGCCTTTCGCGGCGACCGAGTGATTCGAAGGATCCTGTCGGCCGGTTCGATACAGGCAGAATTTTCATCATGCTGTACCGCGGCGATTATTGGCAGTGTGGCTTCGTGATTCCCAAAGGCTCGCTCGACCAGATCCAGGCGCGGGGATTGCCGGCGTTTCGTGAGAGCGTGGCACAGCTTTCACGATTTGCCGTCGATCGGGTCGGCGAACTTCAGGATTGGGATCAGGTCAAGCTACTGACGGTGCAGGTGGATCGATTACGACAGTGGGCCCGTCAAGGCCTCCTCTGCATCGGCGATGCGGCGCATGCGATGTCGCCGATCGGGGGGGTGGGGATCAATCTCGCGATTCAGGATGCCGTGGCGACCTCGAATCTGCTTGTCGACCCCCTTCGTCACGGCACATTGACGGTAAACGATTTGCACCGCGTGCAGCAGCGACGCGATTGGCCGACCCGCATGACACAGCGGATACAGCTGTTCATGCAGGATCGTGTCATCAAACGCGTGCTGGACGAGGGCGGGCCGCTCTCGCCTCCGCTCCCGTTCCGGCTCCTCGCGCGATTCCCGTTTCTGCAACGAATTCCCGCTCGCATGATCGGGATAGGATTCCGCCCGGAATATGTGCGCACCCCTGGCATCTGACCTTACACATCGCCGCGCCTCCCTTATTCTGGAGCTTTCCTTGGCTGCCGCGATCTGCGCAGGATGATGAATAACGATTGATTGCAGCCAGAGATCGCCTTATCCTGCGCGCGTGATTCTCTGGTTCGTCATCCTCTATCTGCTCGTTTCTGTCGGCATCGGGCTCTTCGCCGCAACACGTGTGCGGAACTCCAAGGATTTCGCCGTGGCCGGGCGAAGTCTTCCCTTGCCGCTCGTGACTGCAACTGTTTTTGCGACCTGGTTTGGCGCCGAAGCAGTCCTCGGGATCTCCGCCACCTTCGCGAAAGAGGGCTTGCGTGGCGTCGTTGCTGATCCTTTTGGATCGAGCATGTGCCTGATTCTCGCAGGACTCTTTTTTGCCCGACCTCTCTATCGGCTCAACATGCTGACCATCGGCGACTACTATCGTTTCCGCTATGACCGCACCGTCGAAGTTCTCTGTACCCTCTGCATCGTCGCGTCGTACCTGGGGTGGGTCGCGGCTCAATTCAAAGTCTTGGGCTTGGTGCTCAACGTGGTCACCGATGGCGGCATCAGTCAGCCAGTCGGCATCGTAATTGGCGCGGCGATCGTCCTGACCTATACGACCTTCGGCGGCATGTTTTCCGTGGCCATATTAGACTTTGTCCAAATCTCCGTGATCATGGGAGGGCTGCTCTATATCGCCTCTGTCGTGAGTGCGTTGGCGGGGGGCGTGGAGACTGTCATCGATCATGCGGCTGCTGCCGGCAAGTTGGACTTTTTCCCACCGGCCACGCTCACGGCCTGGATTCCATTCATCGGGGCCTGGATGACGATGATGCTCGGGTCGATTCCACAGCAAGATGTGTTTCAACGGATCGCTTCAGCAAAGGACGAACGCACGGCGGTAGGCGGATCACTGATTGGCGGCACGCTCTATTTCGGCTTCTGTTTCGTTCCGATGTTTCTCGCCTACACGGCGATGCTGGTAGATCCGGGGAAGTTCGCCGTCTTGCTCGAGCGGGATTCTCAATTGGTCTTGCCGACGCTCATTTTGCAGCATACTCCGGTGGTGGCCCAGATATTGTTCTTCGGCGCTGTCCTATCCGCAGTCATGAGTTGCTCGAGCGCAACATTGTTGGCTCCTTCGGTGGCATTGAGCGAGAACGTCATCAGGCCGACGCTCTCTCAAGTGACCGATTCAGAGTTTCTTCGCCTGATGCGTGTTGTGTTGATCGGGTTTGCGGCGACAGTGTTATCGATCGCGCTCTGGTCGGACGCGACTATCTACAAGCTGGTGGTAAATACCTACAAAATCACGCTAGTGGCCGCGTTTATCCCATTGTTCGCGGGGCTTTATTGGAATCGAGCAACCACTCGGGGAGCGCTCTGCGCGATCATCGCCGGCCTCGCTACGTGGCTTGCGCTGGAGTCGTTTGGATCCCCCGACGCAGTATGGCCGCCTCAGTTGATCGGGTTTCTCGCAGCGGGGGTGGGGATGATCGTGGGCTCGTTACTACTCCCCTCTGGCGGATCCCCCTTACTGCGGCCCCTCGTTGAGCCAGTGGGGTCTGTTTCACCATCAAGACTTTCCGTGACTAGCATTTCCAGACAGGGGTCGTCTCTCGAACAAAACTCGCGGACTGTCCAGGGTCCTGAGGGAGACAAGATAAGAGAGTGAGCGCTCTGATGTGCCCTAGTGATTCAAATGAGGGCTTCTCCCGTATTGGCCAGGCCTACTAGACATCAGCCTTTAGCGGTATCATTCTTGCTTTGTGAGAGGTAGTTTCGCATTCCATTGAACGATTCCTATGCTTTCGCTGAGGGACCGAGTTCGATGACACTCGTTCGGCCGTGGATCAAACGGGGAGTGGTAGCAACGCTGGCGCTGGTCGCAGTTGGCCTAGCCGGACTCGCGCTCTATGGTGCCATTCTCTCGACGAGCCTTGCCTTGCCAAAGAGCGATGAACATCCTCCGCTTCTGATCTATGGCGCGCCGTTCTTGCTGACCCCTGGACTCTCTGTGGAGCAGTCGGGGTTGCTCGAACGATTGCATCGGCTGGAGTATCGACCGGTCAACGCAACGCCGCAGACGGCCGGCGAGTATTTCCTCACGGACGAAGCGATCGAGATCTTTCTGCATCCACAGGAGGAGAACGGCCTTCCGGCGAGATCTGTCCGCTTAACGCTGGCAAACGGCATCGTCACCGACGTATTGTCGCTGCCTGATGGACAACCGGCTTCTCTGGTTTCTCTCGAGCCGGTCCTGATCAGCGGGATGCGTGCGGGATCCAAACAGGTGCGGGAATGGATTCCGCTGAGCCGTATCCCATCGGCGCTGATCGAGATAGTCTTGGCCGTCGAGGATCGCCGATTCTTTTCACATCACGGGATCGACCCCATCGCCGTTGCCCGGGCGCTCTGGGCCAACGTGACCAGCGGCGGGATTGTACAGGGTGGGAGCACCCTCACGCAGCAGTTGGCGAAGAATCTGTATTATTCGCCACAGCGGACCATAAGGCGCAAGTTGCGGGAGTCAGTTGCGGCAATCGCGCTGGAGTACAAGTATCGAAAAGAGGAAATTCTCGAAAGTTATCTCAATGAAATATATCTCGGCCAGGCCGGGTCTGTTTCGATCTATGGCGTCGGGGAGGCCGCTCATCGGTATTTCGGCAAAAACGTCGACGAGTTGTCGATCGACGAGATGGCACTGATCGTCGGCTTGATCAAGGGTCCCAACACCTATTCGCCCATGAAGAACGCCGAATTCGCGACACAGCGGCGAAACGTGGTGCTTCGCCTCCTGCGGGATCAGGGTACCTTGACGGAGGAGGCCTGGACACAAGCGGTGAATCGGCCGGTGCAGGTGGCACTGGCGCAGGAAATCCTGACCGATGCACCCTACTTCGTTGACTATGTGTTGAGGGAAGTCGAGGAGGGGACCGCGATGGGGATTCCGGAGGGTACCCGACTGAATTCAACACTCGATCCGTGGATTCAGCGATTGGCTACCCAGGCTTTTCAACAGGGGTTGGTCAAACTGGAGAAGGCATATCCGGCGCTCGCGCGTACCGAGCTGCCTCTTCAAGGCGCTGCGGTTGTCTTGGATGCGAAGACCGGCCACGTGCTGGCAATGGTCGGAGGGCGCGACTATCGTACGAGCCAATTCAATCGAGCCGTGCAGGCGCGCCGCTCGGCGGGATCGCTTTTCAAGCCTTTCGTGTATCTGGCCGCGTTCGAAGCGGCGCTCGAACAAGACTCGACCGGGGTTACTCCGGCGACGTTACTGGCGGATGAGCCGGTCACGCTGGAATCCGGTACCGGTCCCTGGTCGCCACAGAATTACGATCGACAGTACCGCGGCCAGGTCACGGTGCGGACGGCGGTCGAACAGTCCTTGAACGTTCCAGCAGTGAGAGTGGCTCACCGGACCGGCATCGCGCCCTTCATCAACATGTTGCGAGGGTTCGGTATTGCCACTCCGCTGGCGAATAATCTGTCCGTGGCGCTGGGCAGCGCGCCTGTCTCCTTACTCGATATCACTTCGGCCTATGGAGGATTGGCTAATGGCGGTGTCGTGGTGCGGCCGATCGCGGTGACGAACATGGTGCGCGAGACCGGCGAAACACTGTGGAGTCCGATGCTTAATCGACGCCAGGCTGCGTCTCCACAGGGGGCCTATCTCGTGACGTCGCTATTGAAGGGGGTGGTCGACCGTGGGACCGGCGCGAAAGCCAGAGTTCTCGGTCTTCAGGGGCCCGTGGCGGGAAAAACCGGGACGACGGACGGCTACCGCGATGCCTGGTTCGTCGGCTATTCGCCGGATCTTGTCATCGGTGTGTGGGTAGGCTTCGATGATGAGCAACCGATCAACCTGACCGGCTCGCAGGCGGCCCTCCCGATTTGGAGTGAGTTGGCGCGCCGGCTCATATCACAGGACCAGCCGGATTTTGAAATGCCCTCTGGGATCGTGCAGCGCGAAATTGATCCAAAAACCGGCCAGTTGGCTACCTCACAATGTCCGGAGAAAACCCTCGAAGTCTTCATCGCCGGGACGGAGCCGACTGTCTATTGTGAAGTCCATGGAGGTGGCTTCTGGGAACGGTTGAAGCAAACTTTTGGATTCTCCTAGGTGCAGGAAACGTCTTGCGGTATCCTGGGTTTCGATCAGCGTCACCGAGGAGCCCCTATGAGAAAGACCGGATACATAGATGACGGCAATATCACTCTGCTTGCAAAGGGTGTCGAGTTGAAGGGCGAGATCACGGTGGATGGCACGGTACGCATCGATGGTCGGTTGGAAGGTGATGTGCACACCAAGGGCGAAGTCATTGTCGGCGAAGACGGAGTCGTGAAGGGCGCGATCAATGCCGGCTCTCTTATCAGCAGTGGTCGCATCAAAGCAACCGTGACGGCGAGTGAGCGGGTGCAACTACTCAAGACGGCAATTTTGATCGGCGAAGTGCATTGTCCCATCTTGTCGATGGAGGAGGGAGCAAAATTCCAGGGCGTGAGCGACATGGATGTCACGGCCTGGCCTGATGAAGTGCCCCGATTACCCGGCAACGTCCGCGACATGAATGCGCATCGCGGGAGAGCCGTGGCATTGATCGAGAAAGAGCCTGATCCATAAAGACGGTATTTCCCTTCGGGGCCTGCGCGGTTCCCGTGCTTCTGGCCCGCTCTGGTAGTCTTCTGATGATTGCTGGACAGATCTACCGGGAAGAGTATCACACTGGCGCAGCTGCCGTAGAAGAAGCGGACGCGGTGCCCTAATTTCCCCACTGTCCCTACGCAATAGTTATTGCGTCACTGGTCAATAGGCATTCAAGACCTGTCTGCTTGCCGCGATGCCTGGCAGATGACCGTTGACCATTGACTGCTGACCATCTCTTCTACTCCAGCGGAATTGTGATTGCGATTCCTCCCATCACCTCGTTCAACTTGAAGTCCTGCTTCGGACTCAATGGATGGCTATTGTGGCAGGTTACGCAGGCATTAGAGACGGCGCGATCCGGATAAATCGCCTGAAAGTATTGTTTCTTGCCGCTGGCCACTATACCGGTGACTGGCTGTTCAGACTGCCGACGGAGAGTTTCAAGCGCTTTGCGTTCGAAGTCGGTGGCAGGAGCATTGCGCTGATAGATCGGTGACAATCCGATGAGCCGGTAACGAATACCGCGCCCACTTTCCGCCACCAGACGGCCGGAGTGCTGGAGGAATTGTGCCGGCAGGGGGAGGGCGTTATCCTGTTCCCAATGTTCAGCGGCCGCTACAATGCCTTTCTCCTGCATGCGATTGACGATCTGGGTGGTATAAATCGTGCGGTCTGCTTCCAGGACGGCATGGACATAGTCAGCGACTTTTTCAGGCGGGATGCCGAAGGCGCGGGGACTGTCTTTGGCGAACGGGAGTGAGCTACCGCCCCAGAGCCATCCTACGAGGAGTGCGAGGGTTGCGGCTCGGAACGCGGTGCGGATGTAGTCCATGGGCCCTCCTCTGGGGGCGTAGCAAAGATCGGTAGGGTCACAATGCAGGTGGTTCCCTGGCCCTCGAGACTCTCGATACGGACGTCACCCCCGAATTTTCGGAGGATTCGCCTTGCCACCGTGAGTCCGAGACCCGATCCTTCACCCTGCCCCTTGGTCGTAAAAAACGGGTCGAAGATTCTTGATAAGTGTTGCTTAGAGATGCCGGGACCGGAATCGACAATCGTCGCGGTGACGGTGTTGTCCGACAGGGCCGTGGTGAGCGTGAGCGGGCCGGTACCTTTCATGGCTTGCACCGCGTTGGTTACGAGGTTCGTCAAGGCTTGTCGGAGCTGGTCCGGGAGCGCTAGCACGCGCGTGTTCCCTGCGTAGGACTTCCGGACCACAATGTCTTTCATCTCGGCAACCGTTTGTGCGGTGGCCAGCGCCTGGTCCAGTTCCTGTTCCAGATCGACCGGCACCCGCTGGTCTGAGACCTCCTGGCTCGTCATACCGGTGAAGTCTCGAATGATGGCCGCCATGCGGCGGCCTTGAGCCACAATATCGCGGGCATAGGTCTTCACACGTTGCAGGTCCTGCTCTTCTTGAATCGCCTCGCCTAATCCGACGATGCCGAACAACGGGTTGTTGAGTTCATGCCCGATCCCTGCGGTCAACACGCCGAGGCTGCCGGTTTTTTCCGCCTGAACCAGCTGATCATGGAGCCGACTCTCGTTCGTTGTGTCCCGGAGGACCAGCCCGATACTGTCCTGCTCCCCTGGCCGGGCAGGCAATCGGAACCATTGATAGTGATAGACCCGCGGTCCGATGTGCAGTTCCGGACGGCTGAGGGACGACCCTTGTTCCGTTGCGGGGGCAAGCGGATCTCTAGGCGCAGCGCTGCGTTCCACACCCTCTTGTTCGGAAGATCCGTCCCCGCCAGCACGAAATTCATTTCGGAGCTTATTCTGGGCGGCAGAGTCTAGGGAAAGCATGGTGAAGAGCGGCATTGCCGACATCCCCTCATGCGGGATCTTGAAGGATTCACGCGCCGCCTGATTGATGTACCGCACGACTTCATCGGCGTCGATCAGCAGAATGGGAGTGGGGACGGCATCTAAGATTTGGTCCGTGGACTGTTGCAGGACCTGGACTTCTTGGGTTTTCAATTTGACTTGGTCGGTCAATCCCGCAAAAGCGGCTTCCAGCTGCTTGTTCATGCGATTGAATTCATTGGCCAGATCTTCCAGTTCATCACCCGTTTGGATCTGAATAGGGGTCCGCAGTTCACCGCGCCCGATGGATTGCGCGGCCTGTTGGAGTTGCCGGACCGGTGTCACAATGCGACCGGCGGCAACGTAGCCCAACGAGGCCAGTAACGCGATGGCTACGGTTCCAAACACCGTCACCCACGTGAACAGATGCTGGATCGGGGCGAAGAGCTCATCGGACGATTGCCAGACGAACGTATGCCAAGACCCCCCGCTTTCGATCGATCCGTTCGTGGCGCGGCTTGTTTCCGGCAAGGGGGCGAAGCCGATGATGGAGGTGGATAGTCCGCCATGGCCGTCGCTGGGGGCTTGCACCCAGCCGGGGTTCTGCGGCGTGACAAGAGGGATGAGGCTCCGATCGGACAGCGACACGCCCGTGGGCAGAATCGGGCAGCTCATGACGATACCGTTGCTGTCGATTAACATGACGTGGCCGGTTTTCCCGAATCGGATCACATGGGTCGAGGGGGAAAGGAATTCTTTGGCATCGATCACGCGGTGGAGCACGCCGACGGCTTCGTAGCGCAGGCTGTCCATGACAGGGAGCGAGATGGTGAAAACGTAGGCATTCACCTGCTGGTCGAAATGGACATCTTCGATATAAAGCCTGCCCACCGCTTTGTTGAATGAACCTTGCCACCACCTGGTTTGCTGGTGGCGAAAGTTCGGTTTCGTCGACATGGTGGCGACGAGCACACCGTGCGTATCGGTCAGGAACAGTGCCTTCGTGGCCGCGCGGACGACTTGCGGGAGCAGTTGTTCCGGTGCGGTATGAATGCGGGCGTAGTATTCGCGGAGCAGCACGCTCAGGGGATTCTCCGTGATGGCCTTGACTGCGGCAGGCTCTTGCGCCGTCCAGCGTTGCTCTAGTTCCGTGAAGGCGGTGGTCAGATTTTTAGGGTTCTGATCGAGCGGCGCGTCACGCCGACGCTCCAGCTCACGGATGATGGTCGGATCGTTGGCGATGCGGGCGGTATGAGCTATTTCTTCGGCGACGAGGAGATCGAGCTTGCGGGCAGCTTCTGTCGCCAGCGCCTTGAAGCTTTCTCCGCTGACTTCGCGGATTTCTTGCGACCCTTGCCAGAACGCCATGCCTAGGCCGACGACGAGCGGGACGACCCCGACGAAGAGCATCGAGAGAATCAGCTTGGCTTTGAGACCCCAGCGCTTGTCTGGCTGCGATGGAGTTGGCGTCTCGCTCATGGTTGAGCACTCCCGTCGCCTGCGACTGCCTCAGAGGGAAAGGTGATGGTAAAGGTCGAGCCCCGACCGACCTGACTCTGGACTCCGATCGTCCCGTGCATGTGATGGATCACGTTCTTGACATTGTACAGCCCTAAACCTGTTCCTTTCCCAGGAGGTTTCGTAGTGAAAAAGGGTTCGAAGATCCGGCTGTGTAGTTCCGGGGGGATACCGCAGCCAGTATCCGAGACGCGGACCTGTGTTGCGCCGTTGATCGTGGCGGTTTCCAGCGTCAAGGTTCCCCTATGCTCCATCGCCTGGACGGCGTTGGTGATGAGATTGACGAACACATGGAGCAGATCATCGGGGTTTCCTTTCACGGTCGTGTTGGGCTGGTAGGATTTGCGGATCTCGATGTCTTGAAGCGCGACGGCATACCGGGCGATCTTAAGGGCCTCGTCGAGCTTGGTATTGATCGCGATCATGGTGTCCTGCAGCGGGGAGGCGCGGCGAGAATAGGCCGTGAGGTCCCGACAGATGGCCGTCGTGCGTTTCACGGCACCGATAATGTCGTGTGCTTGCAGATGCACCGTGTCCAGATCGCCCTCTTCAGCGAGGTTTTCGGCAAGGCCCAGAATGAGCTGAAGAGGGTTATTCATATCGTGCGCGATGCCGGCGGCGAAGGAGCCGATTCCTGCGAGCTTCTCCGCATGGAGCAGTTCGGCTTGTAATGCGGATTCATGTTGCACGAGTTCCCAAAGAAGGCGCGAGGCCGCCCCGCTGACAATGTCGGCTCCTGGTGGGACTTGTTCGTGGAGTGTCCGCTCCAAGCTCGGATCGCCCGTGACATCCATCACCAGGTTTACCTCGTGATTTCCTATCAGGTCGGCGACGCGCTCGTAGACTGGGACATTGAGTTCACGGGCTCGGTGGAGTCCTGGCGCGGCCGGGTTTTGGTCTGCGATGCCGACGATCTCAATCGTGCGAATCTGGTGGAGCAGATCGAGCAGCGCGGTGCCGCCACGTCCCGCACCGAGGATTGCCACCTTCGTTGGGAGGTGGGATGCCAAGGGCCCAATCCTTTCTAGGCCCGACCGGCGATTGGTTGCAGCGGAAGGATAAAAAGATGAGGCGCTCTCCCCTTCCGATTTCGTCAGCTTCGGGATCATCACAGACGGGCCAATTCTCGTTGTTCCATCGCGCGGGCCACAGAGGCCTTCAGCTTTTCGCCTTCGACCGGTTTCACCAGGTAATCGACAACACCCTGTCGGAGGAGCGACGTGGCCATGTCGGTATCCGGGAATCCTGTCAGGACGATCAAAGGCACGCGGGGGTAATTCTGACGGAAGTAGGCAATCGCTTCAATACCGTTCACTTTCGGCATCCGAATGTCGCACACGATGACGTCGAGCAGCAGACGATTTTCTCCCGTGTTGATCGCTTCGATGGCCTTTTCCCCGTTCTCCGCTTCAATGACATCATACCCGGCCTTCTGCAAGGTCAAGCGGACGACCTTGCGGATGTCCGGCTCGTCGTCCACGATCAGCACGCGACCGTTGCAACTCGTATCTCCGATGAAAAATCCTGATTTGAACTCACTCATGATGACCTCCTTGGTGAAGGACAATTGGAAAGAATGGTGATGTTCATAGGCTGACAGTCCTCGAAAGGGCAGGTTTCGTGCCGGAGCGCTAGGATGCCTCGTATGATTCGATTTCAATTGGTTGGTGATTACAGGTGGAATCAAGCCTCAGCATTCTGGCTCAAATGCACCACCAGGTGGTGAAATCCACCAAGCGGCGACGCACAGGGAGGAATTCGATAGGCATGGCAAGGAGTTACCATTAGTGACCAGCGATCGGATTCGACGAAAGCGACAGGAGAGGCAGAAAGGCGGGTGTTTTCGAATCGTGCTGCCACGTGATTCAAGGGGGATGCGAAGTGATTGATATTTCAAGTGTTGGCATGGTCAGAGTGCCTGGTTGCTATGGAGCGCATTGCCTTTCGAAACCGATTTGGGCTAGGGTATCAGCAGGCAAAGGAAGGGAGAGCTTGTGATCACGGCAGACGAGCTCACGAATTATATTCGCATGAGCATGCCGGATGCCGTGGTGACCGTGACCGACCGCACGGGGACGATGGACCACCTCAAGGTCATCATTGTCTCAGAGGCGTTTCACGGAAAGAATCTTCTCGACCGTCACCGAATGATTTACCAGGCTGTAGATGCCCCAATGAAGGATGGGCGGATTCATGCGCTGGAGTTGACGGCACGTACCAAAGACGAAGCCTAGGAGGAGACGATGGCCGAACCGATCGAAGAAGAAATCCAGAAGGAAGTGAAAACGCACAAGATTCTGATCTATGGCAAGGGGACCAAGCAGATGCCGATGTGTGGATTCACACGAGAGACGATGCAGTTTTTTGACAAATACGGGTACCCGTACGAATTGATCGACGTCCTCTCGCAGCCGGCGAAGCGGGAAGCCTTGACGAAGATGACAAATTGGCCGACGCTTCCCAAAGTCTTCATCGATGGGACCTTCTACGGAGACACCGACGTTCTGGACCCGATGGCCGCCAAGGGTGAAATCGAACCGCTGCTGAAGAAGGCGTTTGGAAAGTAAGCAGGCCATCCCTGCTCGTCTCTTGCTCCCCAAGCGCGCACGCGGGAGCGATCATATTCAAATTATGGGCGGTGCTCGCTCGACGGGCGCAGTGAGACCAACAGGGATGCCCTGCTTACAAGCGGGGTGAGTTGGGAAGAGAGAAGCTGCGCGCAGTCGCTAACTGGCCAGACGTCTTCCTTCTTCAATCATGCAGCTAACATCCTTCCCGGTAACGGATCCCATGACAGGCACGAATGATCTTCGGAACGTAGGAGCATCCCCGTGAAGGAGCCAACGAATAGCTCATGGAAGTGCGCGCTTCAACGACCTGTTTGGGCGCTCGCAGTGCTATGCGTAGCTACAAGCGCGGGATGCGCTGCCGGTCCTGCTCGCCTCGATCTTCTTGCCCTGGAGCAGTCGCGGCTTGTCGATCTTACGCATTCCTTCGGGGCGGATACGATAGTTTGGCCGACTGAACAGGACTTCCGGCTCGTCATCCAGCAGGCGGGGGAGACGCCGGGCGGGTACTACTATGCCTCGAATCGCCTGGAGATGGCCGAACATGGCGGGACTCACATCGATGCGCCCATTCACTTTGCCAGGGGTGGACAGACGTTGGATCAGATTCCGATTGAACGCTTGGTTGGAACCGGCATCCTCATCGACGTCACAGCCCAATGCGCCAATGATCGAAATTATCGCGTCACTATTCAAGATTTCGAGCAGTGGGAGGCGACGCACGGGCGAATTCCGGATCGAGCCATCGTTTTGCTGGACACAGGCTTCTCCCAGTTCTGGCCGTCACGACGACAGTACCTGGGAACAGAGCTGAAGGGGCCGGAGGGCGTCCAAGCGCTCCATTTCCCGGGTTTGCATCCAGAGGCGGCGGCCTGGCTTGTCCGTAAGCGGCAGGTCAAGGCCGTGGGCATCGACACCGCCTCGATCGATTATGGTCAATCAACCAAGTTCGAAACGCATGTCGCGCTCCTCTCCAACAACGTGCCGGTGTTCGAAAATCTTGCCGACCTCCAAGATCTTCCGGTCGAAGGATTCCACGTCATCGCCCTCCCGATGAAAATTGCCGGCGGTACCGGCGGTCCACTGCGCGTCATCGCAGTGGTGCCTCCTTCCCGCTGACCATTTTCCTCCCAGGCTGAGCCTCGGTGGGTCCCCGCGCCTTCGGTTATGTCTGCTCCCGACCTATCCCACCGCCCGCCATGACAGAAATTCAGCCTGTCCCCGTTTTCTTCCGCATGTTGTTAGCGGGCGGACCGCAACACGTTGGATGGGCCTAATAGCTTGGTAAGGAGCACCAGAGGCCACGGGCGTCTCTGCAGCATATCGAAGTCAGCCAAAAGCTGTTCAATGGGCCTAATTCTTTGTAGTGAGTCATGGAATCACCCCAGTTCCTGCAAACATCTTCAACTCACGAATACTCTGCTCAAAGCATGGTTTCCAGTCAGGCTGTGATGCATAGTGGTCTGGGTTGCTGAGAGATAGACAATAGATGTCTGCTGTCCTACTCGCCCATTCCTTGGCTGCTTCCATTCCATCGCGCGCCAACAGTGCTTTAAGCCGCTCACGCTCGCCCATCCTCCCTCCTTGCCGTAGAATGTCTCCATTTTCCATTCCCGGAAGCCCATCCGCAACCACGCGTGACCCTCATCGAGTTTCTGAAAACTAGCTTGAGCTGGCCCAGCAGGGACTGGTGCCTAGCATGAGTCGCAAGGGTAACTGTTACAACGCGGTGGTCGAGAGCTTCTTCAGCACGCTCAAGAACGAGTTGGTCCATGACCGGGACTTCCACTCGTGGGGGGAGGCCCGGGCAGAGGTGTTCGAGTTCATCGAGGTGTTCTACAATCGACAGCGGCTACGTGAGCCCGGTGGAGTTCGAAACCAGCCGTATACGTTAACGTGGTGTCCATGAAATCGGGGGTAGCTCACCGACCCCTTTTTCGACCCCCCTCCTGTCAGTGGTGCCCAGAAAATCATGGGAACTTCACATCGCGTTAACTAGGGAACTCCCCAGCTTGGCAATCAACTGAAGAAATCTCAATCGTCCCAGGCAACTTCCTTGAACTAAGGATTCTCTAGGGAGCATAATTATCCTTGAGTGGGAATCTAGTCCATGCCTATTCAGGTACGACGACGATTTGTCGCTTTCGCTGTCGCCGCACTGACGGTCGGGCTCTTCATCATCGTCTTAGATCTCCGCACCCGGTTGGATGTGGCCATGCAAGTACTGTCTATCGGTCCGGTGCTCTTGGCGTTACTCTCCCCCTATGGGTCGTTGCCCGTTGAAGCGAGCAGCCTGTTGACTCTGTTGATGGGAAGTAGCGGTGTCCTGAGCCCTCGTACCTACGACATCCCGCCGTGGGTCCCGGCTGTCACTCGCTTCTTGTTTAGTATGGCCGTGATCGGGGTGCCGGTTTGGTATTTCAACAATCACCGAGAACGCGAAGAGGAACTCCAGCGGCTCAACGACGGAGGGGGGATGCGGCTGCAGACTTGCACAGAAAAGCTCGCCGCGGTGAATGAGTCACTTGTTGCCGAGGTTTCGGAACGGATGCGCACGGCGCGCTCTCTCGAAGCCAGCCGTTGGGATCCACGCCAACTCGCCTCGCAACTCCTATGCGTGCAAGAAGAGGAACGACGACGCATCTCGCGCGACCTGCATGACGATTTCAATCAACGCCTGGCACTCCTGGCGGTCGACATCGAAGCTTTGGAACGGCAGCTTTCAACCGCTTCTATTGGCACCGTCAGAGCCGTGCGGGCTATTCAGGACCGTGTCATCGAGCTTTCTGAAGATGTCCGTCATCTAGCCCATCAACTTCATCCATCCATTCTTGATGATTTGGGTCTTTCCATCGCGCTACAACGCCTCGTCGATGACTTTACGGCTCGCACCGGAGTGAAGGGCCTGTTCATAGACCACGACACACCAAAGCTGTTAGCTCAAGAAGTCGCAACCTGTTTGTATCGCGTTGCGCAAGAAAGTTTGGGGAACGCCTCCCGTCATGCCAAGGCAAAATTGGTACGGATCGAACTCGTCCGATTACGAAACGGGCTCCAGCTGACGGTCAGCGATGATGGGGTAGGATTCGATATGAACCGCCCCCAACACGAACTGGGAGGCCTGGGCTTGTCGAGTATGAAGGAACGAGTTGCACTCGTCGATGGAACTCTAGACATTCAATCGACGGAAGGAGAGGGAACACGTGTCTGTGCCTGGGTACCGCTCGAAAAGTAGGAGTGAGTATGAACAAGCCACGTGTGCTGTTAGCCGACGATCACACGTTGGTGTTGGAAGGATTCAAGAAGTTATTAGACGAACACTGTGAGGTGGTCGGTTCCGTCGAAGACGGGCGTTCCTTGTTGGAGGCCGCGCAACGGTTGCGGCCTGACATTATCGCCTTAGACATTTCAATGCCGCACCTCAACGGCATCGATGCGGCACACCATCTGCGGAAGATTGTGCCTGAGGCTAAACTGATTTTTGTCACAATGCATGCTGACCAGGCCTATGTTAGCCAAGCCTTCAAGGCTGGCGCGTCCGGCTACCTGCTCAAACGTTCGGCCGGCTCTGAGCTCGTGCAGGCGATTCAAGCCGTAACGAGCGGAAACTATTATGTCACCTCCCTGATCGCAAAAGAGCTGATCCATTCCGCACTTGATGGAACACATCCGCCCATCATCCAGAGCAACCGGCTGACCGCTCGTCAGCGGGAGATCCTGCAATTGGTTGCAGAGGGGCTGGCGGTGAAAGAAATCGCCGCAACGCTCGGTATTTCTCCAAAGACGGTCGAGTACCATAAGTCCAAGCTCATGGAACATCTTAATCTCTATACGACAGCCGAGCTGACAAAGTACGCGCTCACCCACGGGCTCATCCCATCCGAATAGTCGTCTATCTATTTGTTCACCCACCTTTCTTCTTTCTGACCGGCCCCCCCCCACCCAGTGATCTTTCGTGTCGACTTGAGGCATCTCCCGATTACCGCTTTACCTGTCATGTCGGTAAGGTATTCAACGGGGTAACGTCGTGGAGTCGTTTGCCTGGTTCCCTCTCATCCGTGAGCAGGTTCGACATGGAGTGGTGGTTCACCAATTAACAGAAGGAGGTAAGAATCATGGCTGCATCACCTAAAACAAGCAGTGCCACCGAGTACGACATCTCGCAGTGGTACGATTCCAAGCCCGCCAAGATCGGGTGGTTCTCGATGTTGGCGATG
>JBQTHY010000158.1:0-26233 GCA_052389395.1 Nitrospiraceae bacterium
GGATGTCGCCCGTTTCCTCGCTACCAGCATCGACACAGCAGGCAGAGTCTCTTCAAGAATAGGCCCTCGCCATTTCGCCAGCGACGCGCGGAGTTATTGGACCGTTGCAGATCGCGCGAGATTGGCCTGCGTCAGCACAATTTCCGACACCAGGGATTGGAGGGGCGCGATGAATCCTCGATGATCTTTATCCCGCATCATGCCCCATACGAGAATGAGGCGCGAATCCGGCTGCTGGGCTAGATACTCCTGCAGATAACGGGCGAGCGCTGCAGCCGCGGCAGGGTTGTGGGCTCCATCGAGCAGCACCCTCGGATACTCATCGATAAGCTCCAGCCGCCCTTCCCACGTCACCGATTGCAGACCCTGACGAACGGCGGCCTCATCGGCCACCACCCCAGCCTGGGCGGCTACCTCAAGCAGAGCAAGGGCACAGGCGGCATTTTCCAACTGATGCCGCCCAGCGAGGCCGCACGTGAGCCCCTTAAACACTCGAGTCACACTCCGATAACTAAACTGCTCAGGGCCGTCCCCTTCAACGAAGAAATCGTGTCCAAGCCGCCACAAGGGAGCCCTGCGCTCCTGCGCAACTCGGTCCACGACCCCGCTCGCCTCTGGCCCCAGTTTCCCGATCACAACCGGCACTGATGGCTTGATGATCCCCGCCTTCTCAAACGCGATGGCGTCCTCCGTCTGTCCCAGATATTCCTGGTGGTCCAAGGCTATCGTCGTAATCACACAGGCCGTCGGTTGGACCACGTTCGTGGCATCGAACCGCCCTCCCAACCCCACTTCGAGGACCGCCACATCAACGAAGGACTCCGCAAAGTGCAGCAGCGCCATGGCCGTCGTTATTTCAAAGAACGTCGGGTCGAGGTCCGGCGCCGCGGCAGCACGCAGCCGGGTGATCAGTTCCGCCACCCGTTCTTCCGGAATCATCTCCCCCTTCACGCGAATCCGTTCGCGAAACTCGACCAGATGCGGAGACGTATAGAGCCCTACGCGGAGACCGGAGGCTTGAAGGATAGAGGCAACCATCGCGGCCGTCGAACCCTTGCCGTTCGTTCCCCCGATGTGCAGCGTGCGAAACCGACGCTCAGGATGTCCGATCCTGCCTAGTAGCGCGTGCATGGTCTCCAGGGCGAGCTTGATCCCGTGCTTCTGGAGCCCGTAGAGGTACCCGATGGCGACGGAGTAGGTCATCAGGAAACCGGTGGGAAGCTGGAGACTAAAAATGATTCACGAGGGTACTGATCGTCCCTTTGAGCTGCTTGCGCTCGACGATCATATCGATCATACCGTGCTCCAGCAGGAATTCCGCTCGCTGGAACTGATCTGGCAGCTGCTGCTTAATCGTTTGCTCAATGACGCGGGGACCGGCAAAGCCGATCAAGGCTTTCGGCTCCGCGATAATCACATCACCCAACATCGCCACGCTGGCCGTCACGCCACCGAACGTGGGATCGGCCAGGATCGAAATCAACGGCAACTTCGCCTCTCCAAGCTTGGCGACAGCAGTCGAGGTCTTGGCCATCTGCATCAGCGAGAGAATCCCTTCTTGCATGCGCGCGCCACCGGAGGCCGTGACAAGAATGACCGGCAGCTTCATCTCTACCGCCCGATCGATTGCGCGACAGAGTTTGTCCCCGACCACGGACCCCATGCTGCCACCCATAAAGCTGAAATCGAAGACGCACAGCACCACTCGTCGCCCATCGACAATTCCTTCGCCGATCACGAGCGCATCTTTGCGGCCGGTCTTTCCCTGCTGAGCCTTTATGCGATCCTTATAGGACTTGGTATCATGGAAGGTGAGTGGATCCTGGGCCTCCAACTCCGTATCCCATTCTTTGAAGGTGCCCAAATCGACGAGCAGTCCGATCCGTTCCATGACCGGAATAGGAAAATGATAATCACACTTCGGACATACCTTGTTATTGCGATCAACTTCCTTGCGATAGACGATTTCTCGACAATGATTACATTTGAGCCACATCCCCTCGCTCCCTTTGGAACGCGGGGGCGCCGTCGCATCGGCCGTTTTTTCCTTTTTAAACCAGGCCATAATCGTGTCCTTCGTTCAGTCCCGCAATGCAGGCAGGCTGCTGCAGTTGATGGCGCAGAATAACACAGCCCTGCCCACGACGCACGTTCAAATAACGTTCGTACGCACACAGGAACGTTCGGCTCAATATCCCGTAGCCACAGACGTCAGCTTCACCAACATCCACATACCCACAGAGACGCTGGCGACACTCGCAAATCCTTGCACCCCCACAAAAAGTCGGCGACTTACTGCCAACGAACAGACCAACGGGAGACTGATCGTCAGTCCAATCGCCATCATGCCCACAATCGACCCGACGCCGAAGACAGCGATCGACAAGAGCCCAGGACCCAGTTCCTGCGTCGTTGCTAGGATGATGAGCATCAGCGCCGCCGAGCCTGCCAGTCCATGCGCCATTCCGATAAAGAGCGGGCGAATCGAGTCGGCCATCCAATGCCGATGACGATGATCGCCTTGCCCCTGATGACTGTGGAGATGGACATGTGCATCCCCATCATGATGGTGGCTATGCACGTGCCATCGTTCGCGGTACAATTTGAACGCTAACGTCCCGCCGAGGACAATCAGCAAGATCCCCACGCCAAATTCAGCGATTTGTTCGAACCGTTCGGGAATGCGAAGTTCCCACGCCAGCACGATCGATCCTACAACCAATAAAGTCAGGGTATGGCCGATACCCCACCACAACCCGACGGCGCTGCACGCTCGAAGCGACGGCCGCTCAGCAAGCACTGTTGAGACTGCGGCAAGATGATCGGCATCAAGCGCATGCCGAATCCCAAGCAGGAACCCCACCCCTAGCAATGTGTAGAATTCTGTCTCTGGCATGAATGCGTTAGGAAATCGCGCACTGCATTGAATGGCTGCTCGTTGGCCAAACGGCGCGTAGGCCCGACCTCCCTAGAAGCTTCTATCCCATGAGGAGGACGGAGGCGTCTCTTCGCGATACTTCGGAAAGTCTGCGCCGGACGAGAGGATCAATCACCGACTGTCATCCGCCGCGCGTGTGCATCTCAAGATGAGGATCTTCCCGAAGTCGATCGATACCGATCAGCCCACCGTCTCGCAGCCCAACCTGTTCCAGCACCTTGCGCTCTTCGGCGCCGCGATCCCGACGAGCGGTCCACCCGGCCCGGATTAACTCCCGCATCTGTTCAGGACTCGCGCCCATGCGAAGAGGTTTACGCAAATCCGTCCCCGCTGTCGCGTAGAGGCACATATACCACATGCCGTCGGCTGTGACGCGACTGCGGTCACAGTGCGCGCAGAACGGCGTCGTCGTCGAGGGAATAATTCCAAAGCTCGTGCCATCCGGCAAGAGAAATCGTTCGGCCGGGGCTGCCCCACGTTCTGGAAGCGGTGTAATCGAACCGTACTGTCGGGTCAATCGGTCCAGAATCATCGTGCGGGACAGCACCTTGTCCATGGCCCATTCGTTGGCACCCCCCACGTCCATGTACTCAATGAAGCGCACCTCGGCCTGATAGTGTTTGGCGAATTCGATCAACGCACTCAGTTCATCGTCGTTAACCCCGCGCACCGCCACCGTATCGAGTTTGAGATTGCCAAACCCCACTTTTTCCAATGACTCAATGCCTTCGATAACCCTGGAGAACTCATCCCGCCCCGTGAGCTGGCGGAACCGCTCAGGTCTCAGCGTATCCAAGCTGACGGTCACCCGGTAAAGCCCCGCATCGTAGAGCTCCTGGGCGTAATCAGCTAACAGAACGCCGTTCGTGGTCAGAGCAATTTGGGTAATCCGTCCATCTTGCAAAAGCAGTCGGACCAGTCTCGAGAGGTCCCGCCGCAACAATGGCTCACCGCCGGTCAGCCTGACCTTGTCCACTCCCAGGTCGGCAAAATACCCCGTGAGCGTCGCCATTTCCTCGAAGCTGAGGACATCCTCGCGCGGAAGCCACACATAGTCTTCTGCCGGCATACAGTATCGGCAGCGAAGATTGCAGCGATCGGTAACAGACAGCCGAAGGCTCCGCAGTGGGCGACCAAAGATATCACTCACGTTAACAGACATCGCATCTTTCGTCGGTTCACTCATCACTCGCGACAAGCCTTTCACTCCAATTTTCAATGTTCAATGTTGAATGTTGAATGTTCAATTCACATGAAATCTGAGCCGCACTCATTCAACATCGGTCATTGAGCATTGCACATTCCACCCGCCCCTACGGATGTTCTTCCACCCACACTTCCCCTTCGGCGGTGTGTTCGAGCTTCCAGATCGGTGTGATTTGCTTCAACTCATCGATCGCCCATCTGCAGGCGCGAAATGCCTCCGCGCGGTGCTCGGCGCCCGCAATGATCAGCACAATGTTTTCGCCGATAGTGATCTCCCCATGTCGATGGATGATCAGGAGCTCGACAATGTCGAAATCCTTCAGCGCCCGTTCACGAATCTCGCGCAGCTTTTTTTGCGCCATCCCTTCGTAATACTCGAAGGTGATGCCGTCGACATCGCGCCCCTGGGAACGATCACGGGCAATACCCAGAAACATCGCGATCCCACCGATCCGTTTCGAGCGGCTGCGCACCCGAGCGAGTTCCTGATCGATGGAGAAATTCTCCCGCTGCACGCGCACAAACTGGGCATCATCCAACTGGCCTTCCACTGATGCGCCTCCAGCAAACGGTGGCAAGAGAGCAATCTCGTCGCCGTCCCGAATTTCCGTCTCCTCATGCGCAATCTCTTGATTGACCGAGACCAACACTTTTTTCTTCTGGATCAACTCCCCGATCTGCGGGTACCCGGAATGAAGAAGCTCAACCAAATCTTTCACTCGTCGCCCATTCCCCAATCCCAGTGCGAGGGAACCTTGATTCCCTGCCAGCGACTTTGTCATGCCGAACAGTTGAATCGTCACCATTGTTTCTCGGTCTTGACCTCTCCCTCAACCTTTTCTCGCATAGGTGCCAGATTTCCCGCCGGATTTAGCCAGCAGACAGACATCGCTGAAACTCATCCCGCGATCGATCGCCTTGCACATGTCATAGATTGTCAAGGCTGCGACCGACGCGGCCGTGAGGGCCTCCATCTCAACACCTGTCGGTCCCGTCGTCTTCGCTGTGGCCGTAATGGTGATCGAACAGCGGCCTTCTCGATCGGGCTGAGGCTCTTCCTTGAATGAGAGCACGACGCTGGTGAGGAGAATCGGATGGCACATGGGAATAAGATCTGGAGTTTTCTTGGCACCCATGACCCCAGCTACCTGGGCGACGGCTAGGACATCGCCCTTGGCGATCTGATCACGCTGAATTTTTTCAAGGGTTTCTGGCTGGAGAAAGACCTTGGCTTGAGCCGTTGCAACCCGCTCGGTCGAGCTCTTGGCACTGACATCGACCATCCGGGCTCGTCCTGCTTCGTTCAAGTGGGTGAAGTCAGCCATTTTCCTCAATGAATCAGCCGGTTGCAGGAAGGCAAGTGAGGAGATTATAGGGACCGGCGCAAAGGACAGTCAATAGAAAGGCGGGCGCTTGGACTTGGCCACGTGCAGTGGGCTGCAGACGGATCGCAAGGCTGTGGCAGAAGCCATGGCAGGCTGCTGGTTACGCGAGGCCGGCTGCGATGGCGCCGGATCGATCGGAGAGAGGCCTGTTCGGTACGAAAACCGCAGTGTCTCAGCCGGACGGTGTCCTGAAACTGATCAAAAAACGTCCAGAAGCGTTGGCCTCAGGAGGTGCATAATTTCTGGAAAGATACAAGGCAACTTTTTCCTTATCACCGGCCGCAGTAGCTTGCTCTCGCCGTCCTCTGGCTTCAGGCGACTCCGTCCGTTCGGACGGAGTCGCCTGGGATCAAGCCTTCGTCCGCTGCTCAGTGCTTGCCTGTGCTAGGCACGGACATGTCTGGCCGCTCGCCGTCCGTGACGCCAGCGCTCCCTTCCGCGATGATCCGATCCCGGATCTTGTCATAGGTACTCTTCGGCAGGATCTTGCGGGTTTTCAGATCGTCCACGGAGGCGTAGGGCCGACCCGCCACGATTTCCCGGGCCTTGACGGTCCCGATGCCCGGGAGCGAGCGCAGCTCTGTGAGTGTGGCTTTATTGATGTCGATCAATCTCATCTGCGGGGTGCTTGCCGATGTTGAGATTGCGGCTTGTGGTTTGTTCTTTGAGGGCGGCGCCGCGGCAGCCGAGGTAACTGTGAAGAGGGCGAACAAGGCTAACGATGGTACGAGAAGAGGGGCAATGCGTGTCATGGCGGTCCTCCTTTATCCAATGCTGAGATGGTCGATGTGTCCGACGTGAACCATGCGCGGGAACCCGGCGCGCGCCGTGCGCCTCGGTCTCAGTCGGTGTCTGTCGTGCCGGCACGGCGGTCTTTGCGAGATCCGTTCCAGCGTGGAACGTGCGGAAAAGACAATGATTGGCCGGCGCACGTGCTCCGGGTCGTATCTCAATGGATTGGTCTCGTATCGTGAGGGATACAGCCGTGGTGGATCGATCAGGCGGACAGACGCCGGCAACTGGGACACCGCGGTTCCCATTCACAACATGAATCCGGAAGCGTGAGAAGATTGGCGTCAAGATTGAGGTCGGGTCTTGCAATCAACATGTCTCGGCGCAGGACAGGCAGTCTGCTGATTCGTCTTTCGTCTCTCGCATCTCGTCGTTCGCAAGATGTGAGCGAGATGCTCGCGAACTGCGCGACAGGCGCAACTCGGGACGATGAAGTTTCTGACCACTCCCGCTTTTCTCGCAAATCTCGCGAGTCCCGCATGAAGAATGAAGTATGCTTCACGAACTACGGTCTTCAGAAAGAAACCCTGCTCATAGCTGAACCTCACACCTCCCTCGCCAATTCGGGGCCCAACGAGTAGGACAGTACCTCAGCGCCCCACCTAGCTTCCTGCTTGTCGAACGCGCACGAAAGAGTATAAATTAGGCCCACGGTATTGGACCGAGTCCACGTCGATCCCGAGGTCTGTAGGGGAAAAGCGACAATCCGCGGCCTCCGCCTGATGGTGGACTCTACTATCTTATAAGATCAGCCAGCAGCAGATTTGCGCTTATGCTGCTGCGTCGCAGGTACAGAGGTCACATGAAATTTCTGCGCAGGCTATTCACTATGCCGTCGTTCAGTGGCGCCACCAACGCCCTTCTGGTCGAATTGACTTTGCCCCAGCTCACTGCATCACAGCGCACACAACTCAAGGCCTGCTTGGTTGAAGTGTTACGGAGGGGCGGATTTTCCAACATGCCAGGAGAGATCGCACTTGACGACCTGAACCAATCAACGCGAGTAGCCCAGTTGAATTTTCTGGCGCTTGTGATGAAGGAGCTTGGGTATAAGCCCTCTCTCAAGAACGAGGTTTTGCACAAAGTGCGGAATCCATTCGATCCAAATCTCGCGACTGAGGATGCCTTGCGGGCCGTTGCACGGCGCCTGAAGTGGAAGCATGGCGTCGAGATTTCGATTGGCCAGGACTCGATTCGCTTCGATTCGTGGTAGCAACCGAATCCTCCCTTGACAGGCCAACAACGCACAGTTATTCTGCCTGGAAATTTTCGAGGCCTGGTCATGTGCCAGCATAAGGAGCCTACATGAGAATCGCTGTGTCGCAAACGCTGCTTTCAGCGGCGCTATTAACCTTGTT
This sequence comes from Nitrospiraceae bacterium, assembly GCA_052389395.1. GTDB lineage: Bacteria > Nitrospirota > Nitrospiria > Nitrospirales > Nitrospiraceae > Nitrospira_D. Next base: position 7,680 of record JBQTHY010000158.1, read on the forward strand.
CCTCGCACCCCTGGCTACGCTTGTTCAAGCCGCCGAGGCGTTCAAGATGGGCGTCGTCGATCCTCAGTCCGTCATGGAAAAGTCAAAGGCCGGCAAGAGGGCACTCGAGGGACTGAAAGAGTATGTGTCAATACGGCAGAAACTCCTTGCCAAGGATGAAGAAGAACTCCGCAATTACGAGAAGCAGTTCAAAGAGCTAGCGGCGAAGATGAGCGAGGCGGAGAAGAAAGACAAGGAAACCCAATTCAGAGCCAAGATTCAGGACTTCCAGAAACGAGCTCAGGAGTTTAATCAAGAATTACAACGGAAGCAAAAAGAACTTCAGGATGACTATATGAAGCGAATCACTGTGGCGACTCAAACCACGGCCGAGAAAGGTGGATTCGCCCTCGTTGTCGACAAAGGAAGCGAACAGACGGTCAAGATCGTGATCTACAACAAAGACACAATCGATCTGACAGAACAGGTCATCAAGGAATTCGATCGAACGAATAAGTAATACCGGCAAGGCGAAATTGCTCCGACTTGATCGAGACCGGCCTTTACAACCACCGCTGTACAATCCTTCACAGGCCGCTTCGATACCGCGACCAATTGCTAGAACGCCAAGTGCAGTTCATGTCCCCTCCTGGTTGAAGAGCGATACTTGCTCGAAACCTGGCCGACGAAACGTATCGGGGATTGCTCCGGCTTCTTCTTCAGGAAATCCTGCTTGTCGCTTAGCCAGATCGTACAGTCGCTCGATCATTTCCCAATAGACCCCTTCTCCTGTATGTCGTCGGAAAAACTCTCCTTCCGTCAGAGCACCGCCCCTCACCTCACGAAGTCGACTGGTGATTTTTCCGATGCGATCCGGAAAAGCCTCCTTCATGCGTTCAAGGAATACCGGCTCAACGTTCCCAGAGAGTCTCAGCAAGATATGCGTGGCGCTACAGGCGCCGGCCTGACGCGCACGACTCAGCAACTCAGGAATATCATCCTCGTTCAAACCCGGGATCACGGGGGCGATCGAAATTCCCGTTGAGATCCCCGCATCTGCTAACGCCTTCATGGCCTCGAACCGTTTTGTACTCGAGGGGGCATGCGGTTCCACTTTGCGTGCCATGTCGTCCGATGAAAAAGGGATGCTGAAGTACACACGAATCGATGCCTCCCGATGCAACCGTGCCAGCACATCACTATCCCTGAGAACCAGCGCACCCTTCGTGATGATGCCGACGGGATTCCGGTACTCTGCACACACTTCGAGACAAGCCCTTGTCAGGCCATAGCTGGCTTCTAGGGGCTGGTAGCAGTCCGTATTCCCTGAAAAGACGATGAGCTCCCCCCGCCATGAGGGCTTGTCAAATGCTTGCCGCAACAGCCGTGGCGCGTCCTCCTTGACGACAATCTTGCTGTCGAAATCCGTTCCCGCTCCAAAGCCCCAATACTCGTGTGTGGGTCGCGCATAACAATAGGCGCAGGCGTGAAAGCAGCCCCGGTAGGGATTCACGCTCCATCGAAAGGAAAGATCCGGACTATCGTTGCGACTCAGAATCTCTCGAGTGTCATCTCCATACACCATCAGCTTCGCTGGGCGAGCCGGTTCAAGGAGTTCTCGATGAGAAGAGTCGAACGGATTAGGCGGATTCGAGATCGTTCGCACAGACACATCGTGTTCCTTGCGCCCGATGCTTGTCAATTCCAGCAGCCGACTCGATTACAATGAGTCGCCAGCCGCCGGTTTCGTTGACTCTCCAGGACTCTGGTGCTAGATTCCAGGCGCATTTTTGAAAGGTTGCTCATGTACGACCTGAAGCATCTTCGGGAGCATCTGGACCTCATCCGCACCACGTTGGGACGTCGCGGCAACGACGTTCCGTGGGACGTCATCCAGAAGCTGAGCGAGGAACGACGGACCCTGATGACGCAGGTCGAGCAGCTCCGGCATGAACTCAAGAAAGGCTCCGATGAGGTCGCACGGCTCAACCGAGCCAAAGAACCAGCCGAGGAGGCCATGGCAGCCATGAAGCGGTTGGGGAACAGGATAAAGGAAATTGAGGGAGGCCTGCGGGGAGTCGAGGAAACCCTGGGCGACCTCGCGCTACGAATCCCCAATCTCTCCCATCAGACAGTGCCGGTCGGCAACGATCCGGCTGATAATATTGAGGTCCGTCGATGGGGCACAATACCAACGTTTCCTACCCCTCCCAAACCTCACTGGGAAACCGGGGAAGCCCTTGGGATTTTGGATTTCGATCGCGGCGCGAAGATCGCCGGAGCCCGCTTTGCCGTCCTGACTGGAGCAGGGGCACAGTTGGAACGTGCATTGATTAACTACATGCTGGATCTGCACACGAGTCAGTATGGCTATCGGGAAGTCTTTCCGCCGTTGATGGTCAATCGTCAGACCATGATGGGGACCGGTCAACTTCCCAAGTTTGAAGACGATCTCTTTCGATTGCGGGACGAAGACTACTTCTTGATCCCGACGGCTGAAGTGCCGGTCACCAACCTCCATCGAGAGGAGATTCTGAGCGAAGACCGCTTACCCATCCGCTATGCAGCTTATACACCATGCTTCAGACGGGAAGCAGGGTCCTACGGGAAAGATACCCGCGGCCTTATTCGCCTCCATCAATTCAACAAGGTGGAATTGGTCGCCTTTACGACGCCTGATCGCTCCTATGAGGAACTTGAGCGATTGACCGGACATGCCGAGTCGGTCTTACAGAGGCTTGGGCTCCCCTATCGTGTCGTGACACTTTGCACGGGGGATTTGGGGTTTTCTGCCGCAAAGACCTATGACATTGAAGTCTGGCTACCTTCCCAAGAACGATATCGAGAGATCTCGTCGTGCAGCAACTTCGAATCATTTCAAGCCAGACGAGCGAACATCAAGTATCGTCCAGTCGGTGGGAAAAAAGATGCAAAGACAGATTTCGTTCATACGCTGAACGGCTCAGGTCTGGCGGTGGGACGAACTCTTGTTGCAATTCTGGAAAATTTTCAGCAGCCGGACGGTTCGGTCTTGATTCCGGACGCGTTGAGACCCTACATAGGTGGAATGGAACGGATCACCAAGGCATAGCGCATCAATGGTCATCGGTCACTTGTCTTTGGGAAAGACCCTCAACGGGGTCTCTATTTGACCCTCGTCTTGGATGGATCTATGACTATTGACCGATGACGCCGTTTACCGGTTCGGAGGGGTGACGGAGCGGCCGAACGTGCCGGTCTTGAAAACCGGAGTCCTCGTAAGGGGACCGCGAGTTCAAATCTCGCCCCCTCCGCCATTTTTTCAATCGAAGCTCCAGACAGATTCCCTTTTGCTTCATCTGCATCGGGCAGCCGATCAAGCCTTGGAACTGTTCTCCCTAACAGTGTGGAATTCTGCCTCTGGTAAATTTCTGCAGGGGGTTGTCCCGGTTTCATTAGCACCTCTGCCGGAGATAGGATTTTTGCCGGCAATAGGCCTGATGACAGGTACAACCTTCAACGGTGGAGGGCACCATGGATAAGGTCTGGCTGTACGTCGGCGGGATCATTGCGGGAGCGGCCGTGTTCATCTACGTCGTGCTCACGAGTGTGAGCAATACGCACCCTCCCGCAAGTGACCTGAGAGCATCATACGAGACTGCGAAGTCGTCCAACGAATAACCGTCTTCAGGTTCTCTTGATGTTTCTGCGCTGAGGGGGCGCACAGTTTCTCTCCTATATACCTCGTGGTCACTCACTGGCGCCCGGTTACTCGTGTGTGCCTGCTTCTCCCCTGCCGAGCCTGTCACGTATAATGTCGGTCCTTGCACGGAGTTGGCAGTCAAGATCCTGATTTCCCAGCGCTTCCGGCGATGAACATGGCTGAGATTCTACCTGGTGAGGGGGAATGAATCTGCTGGCGGATTGCTGGAAGTGGTTTTGGCGGCAAAGTCGGCTCAACAAGCTCGTCATCGTCGGGCTGTTAGCCGCGTTGGTGCCGTTTCTCCTCCCCTCGGTTGTGTCCTGGTTCAGGCCAACCATTCTAAAGGTAGGCGTTGCCTTCTACACATATGAGCGTGCCTATCTACTCGACGGAAACACCAAGACATTTTTTTATGAAGAGCGGAACCTTGTTTCCGATTGTAGTCTCCGGCGAATCGAAAAGAGACTGCCGAGAGGCCGCGCCAGAACTCCTGATCCTCAGTCCTGGGTAGTGGGCAAGTTTCTCCTGGAAAACGTGTCGGACCAGAGCATCACAAATCTCCATGTGAGCGTAAGGACTCCTCTCCTGCATTCCACCACAGAGCTGTTTGCGACGCCGAATGTGGAAGCTTCGGGGAAGTTGAAAGCGGCCTCTCATGATGCCCGACAGACCTATGTGGTTTCGATCGCGGCCCTCGCACCGATGACCTCAGCGGTCCTCAGCTTGAAAACTCCCATCGACGAGACCTTGCGTCAGTTTTTGTATGTGGATCATCGTCCGGTTACTGTCCAGGTCCCTTTTGTTTCAGCGGACCAGTTCAGGCCTTATCCGCCGATAGTCTCTCGCCTCAACGCCATGAAGATTTTGAACCGGGAGAGTCTCCTGCGAACCGGTGACGAAATGTTCGCGGACGAAGAGATTGAGGTAATGATGCTACGCTCCGACGAGCCTGATCTGAGAGATGAAGAGGCGTCGTACAGACTTCTTCCAAAGGCGATTGTGTGCTCGGAGGGAATGGCGGGCATCTGGTAGGCTTCGCAACGGCTGTGTGATGGCTCGCCGTAAAACGACGGCAGGGTAGTACGGGAGGACGAGGGCTGCCTTTGAGGACATGAAACGGGACGTAATGTGCTATAACGCGCACCCTTACATCAGGACGTCATACAGGGATGAAGCGATAGCCAAGCGGTTTCCTGTGGGGAAGGAATGGATGCCAAGGCGCATTGGGAGAGAATTTACCACACTTTCGATCCGGCCCAGCTTAGTTGGTACGAAGAGCACCCACGCGTTTCGTTAGAACTGATCGGTAGGACAGGAGCCAGCAAGGCCGCTCAGATCATTGACGTGGGCGGGGGGACTTCCCGCCTCGTGGATGAACTTCTCGCGGAGGGCTATCAGCACGTTACAGTACTTGATATTGTTGGAAGAGCACTTGAGCTTACTCGGCAACGCCTTCGCTCTCGTGCTGCTGCAGTTACCTGGGTCGAGGCTGACATCATGACGGTCGAGCTCCCACGTGACTCCTATGATGTGTGGCATGATCGGGCCGTGTTTCATTTCCTCACGCAGCCAGAAGAGCGTCGTCGATACGTGCAGACCATGCGCCACGCGGTGAGACGGGACGGCCATGTAATCGTGGCGACCTTCACGCTTGAAGGACCGACGCAATACGGGCCGACGCGTTGCAGTGGGCTGAATGTTGTTAGGTACAGTCCCGCAACTCTTGCGGTTGAGTTCGGAGATGAGTTTGAGCTGGTGACAAACATGAACGAGCTCCATCGGACACCCCTGGGAGTTGAACAAGCCCTTCTTTATTGCAGCTTTAAAAAACGGTAACGTTGCTCGTCTGACCCGACTGCCCTTAGTTGTCCCAATCTCCCCCTCCGCCCACCTTGGGTTGAATAAGACCGTCCAGACCTTCACCAAGCCTGATCGAGATCCTAGGAAAACTACTACCTTGCTATCCAAGCATTTGTCTGGTTTAGTGATTGTTGGGTGAAGGTGCTGCTCTAGTCGTGCCCACCTCTAGACAGCAAGAGGTTTCTGCTCCCTCCCGAAGAAACCTGCCTTCACCCACGAACTTATCATCTTCATTCTGATAGTTATTCATTGCACCATCTCTTGTGCTCTTCCCAGACCTTTAGATGGTCAGATTTCCCGGCTCATTCATATCTAATAATACGATTCATCAATGTCATATAAGTCATTGATTATTATTTATAACTAGCCAAGCCATTGGATGCCAACGGACCAATTGGAATTTTCTAATTGCTAGACATCCCCCCTTTCGTCTAGCCCGATGCTACCTCTTCGGTATTTTCAGACCAGCCCCAAGGCCCTATCCTGCCAATAAGCTGGTTCCATGAGTCAAGCAGTGGTCACTGCAATGTTTCGACGGAGGGGCGCCTGAACCTATCAGAGTAAAAGAATCTGCCGATGCATAAGCAGATTGGCAAAATCGGAACCATTCGACGGGAGATTCGTGGCAAGGCCTGCCCCTTCTGCGGAGGGCACAAGTACCAACTGGTCCTCCGAGCATCCTGTACTTCAGAAATTTCAGGCCTGTTTGCTCGGTGCAGCCAATGTCAACGTCCGCGAAGCTTCGACAATGACTTCGGGAAAGTCTTATGGATGTGATCGGGCGTAGTGCACTAGTTGGGCCAATCGTCGAGGGAAAGGAGACCAGTCCTATGCCACTTGCCCGTTGGGGAACCAATAGAGAACGTGCGCGGCAAAAACGGAAGGTCTTACAGATGCTCGCCCTGAGCGGGGTCGTACGGCCCAGTCACGTCGAATTCCGCTACACAGTTCCAATTCTGAAGGTCGGGACGTCGACCGCCTCTCCTCGCATGAAACCCACTGCTGCCAGGCAGCAATCTGCCTCGATCGAAGAATCGTCCGCAGCAGTAAGGACATGGGCAAAGCAACTGTTCCAAGGGCTATGCCAAAGCCTGCCTCTCAAGAAGGCTCATGATTCACTGGGCCTGAACTGGAGAGGGCTGACAGATTCCCCATAAGTTCCCCCAAGAATCATTGCGTTCTCTTGTGCCTCTCCTAGAGGCTGAGGTAAGATTGCGCCTGGTCGATGGTTTCCCAACCTGACGAGACTTGCCGCTGTTGAGGCGGGCGTGACTCCCTCAAGCATCTTGACGTGGAGAGGTGGCCGAGTGGCCGAAGGCAACGGTTTGCTAAACCGTCGTAGGGACAAAATCTCTACCGAGGGTTCAAATCCCTCCCTCTCCGCCATGCCTGCCGATTGGCTACGAGATGATCTGTCCCATCATGAATGCCTCGCGCTGGCACGTAAGCGGGTCGCGCGGTATCGTGTGTGCTCCAAAGCCATCGGCCGAATCGGATCGTGAGCGTCGTGGGCTACCGCTCATTCTTATTCTTCCTTCCTCCGCCCGGACAACCCGATCACTGAGGGTCTCGAAACCCAAACAGCATCCACCAGCGCAGAGTCTACAGATACAGCCGTGATCGAGTTCCGTCTTTCTTCTCCGGACAACCTGGGCCACTACCGCTCTAACAAGATTTCTGTTGTGGGATCCATGGCTCTATCGTAATCTTACATGGAGCACCTTCGCCTTCTCGTTCAGCCAATCACAAGAAAGGATCATCGATGCGTATTATCATGCTCTGCCTTGGAACCTGGCTCCTTACGGTTGCAACTCCAGTCCTGGCTGCCCCACTGGAACCGGTGACCGACGATCAGAAATCCTTGTACGCACTTGGGTTAGCCATCAGTCAATCTCTCGGAGCCTTTACGCTGAGTGAGGCCGAACTCGACATGGTCAAGATCGGACTAACCGATGGAGTCTTGAAGCGTCCTCAAAAAGTCGACCTCCAAACGTTCGGGCCAAAAATACAACAACTCCAACAAGCCCGAGCGGCAGTCGTCGCCGAGAGCGAGAAAAAAGCTGGAGCAGTGTTCCTTGCAAAAGCCGCCTCCGAGAAAGGGGCAACGAAAACCGAGTCTGGAATCGTTATTACAACCTTGAAACCCGGCTCGGGAGCGGCACCCAAAACCACGGATACAGTGAAGGTCCACTATCACGGCACCTTGATGGATGGGACCGTGTTTGACAGTTCCCTGAAGCGTGGAGAACCAGCCACTTTTCCGCTCGGTCAAGTCATCAAGTGCTGGACAGAAGGGGTCCAACAAATCAAGGTCGGCGGCAAGAGCCGGCTTGTATGCCCATCGAACTTGGCCTATGGTGAGCGAGGATCACCGCCGATGATCAAACCTGGATCCACATTAGTCTTTGAGGTGGAGCTACTGGAAATCGTCACAAAATAAGGATCTCCTCTGCCGCCTCTTTACTCACGAGGCGGCAATTCTCCTCTTTCGTCGCGCTGTTCGGATCAACGAGTGCCATGCGGACTGGTACTTACGGGGCGAGGCATCTTGTCTAGCAGTCTCTGCTTATCCCGCTCGCGTCGGGGGAAGGAGCTAGCGCCACGATCGCCTCACGGATCGCTTCAGTCGCTGCTTGATACGGCTCGCGCCCCTGACGCCGCCATTGACCGCTCAACTCCTGTGTCACGATAACCGGAGGGCCAACAACGAGCGAAATTGGATGGCGACGGGGCCACCGGACCCCGACAGGCCAAGCCTGAAAGGTTCCGTCGATCCAGGCCGGAACCACAGGGACTCCAAGTTCGCAGGCGAGGATGCCGATACCGGGTCGAAAGGGGTTGAGGGTACCATCAACCGAGCGTTCTCCTTCAGGAAAGACTAGGAGATCCCGACCTTGCCGCAGGACAAGAGCTGCGGCTTGGAGGGCCGGCACAAGGGATGCTTCCATGCCCACTGGAATCACACGGCCCACGCGGGCAACCCATCGCATCAAGGCACCACGAAAATATTCCTGCCAGCCAATCGTATAGAGTTGCCCGAACACAGTCGCGGGAACTGAAGACAAGATGATGAACGGATCGAGATAACTCGCATGATTAGCCGCCAGGAGAAAGGGCGCCTTCAAGGTCAGATAGTTCCTCCCGGTGACGCGAAGGCGAAACCCAACTTGAAATCCCCAGCCCAGCACTGTTCGCACGAATGAGCTGAACAACCGGTGAGACCAGGCCGGTGGTGTCAGCACTATGTCTCTCAGCTCGCCCGGCGGCTCATCCTTGAGGATGTCGCTCCAGTATTGGGCGCCTCGCTCGACAGCTGCCTCGTCGGAGGCCAACATGTTCACCTGCTCGATCACTTCGCGAACCGTCATCACCTCATGGGCGAGCGAATCCGGCAGGCGGCCGAACGACTGTTCGAGCGCCGACAACAGTTCCACGCGCCGCAGCGAATCGAACCCCAGATCGAGATCCAAGTGATCGCCCGGCACGATGCGCCTCTCCTTCTCCACAAAAGGCTGGATCGTGCGGACGATGCGTCTGGCTATCTCCGTCTCCATAAGAGCCTGGTCTGCCGCAGAAAGCGGTTGAGCTGGTTCAGCCGATTCGCCGGCAGTCTTGACCATAGCGACCACCCGATAGCGCTGAACTTTTTCCAGCCGAGTCCGCGGGAGCGGCGTCGTGATGATGGTCAGACCGCTGACCCGCTTGTACGATGGCAAGGTCAAGCCGATCCTTGTCAACTCGGTTTTGATCAGATGGCGAATATCCACGATCCTGAGCGACTTGATGTAGTCGAAGTTGGGGACGACGACTGCATGCAAACCCTCTCCGCCTTCACCAACGCGGGCTGCACTCACGATGCAGATTTCGCGGATCGCCGGACTATTTTGGTACAGGGCTTCAAGCTCCTCGGGGACAATGTTCTTCCCCCCTGCCGTGACGATCAGTTCTTTGGCACGCCCAGTCAGGAACAGATGACCTTCCTCATCTAGGTACCCAAGATCGCCGGTGTAGAGCCAGCCGTCGCGGATCGCTTCGGCCGTGGCCTGCGGATTCTTGTCATAGCCTTGCATCACGTTCGGTCCTTTGACGGTCACTTCCCCGACACCGGTGTCATCTGGGTTCACAATACGAACCTCTACGCCGGGAATCGGCACACCGACTGAGCCGATTTTGGGTTTCGCCAAGGGAGTGAAGGTTATCACGGGTGCGGTTTCCGTGAGGCCATAACCCTCCAGCACCGTGAAGCCGAGGCGGATCAAGTATCGAGCTACCTCCGGATCGAGCCGCGCTCCACCGCTTACCAGTAAGCGCAACGATGGTCCAAACTGATCATGCACCCTCGCAAACAGGACGCGTCCGACGTTCACCGTCGTAGACTGTCGCACAGCTCCCGAGAACGCCAACAGCAGATTGATAACTACGCGAATCGGCATCGGGCGCCGCTGGATGTTTTCGACAATCCCCCGTCGAACCATCGAGAAAACTTGTGGAACCCCGACCAGAATGGTGATCTGCTCATCCCGCAGACACTGCAGCAGAACTGATCCTTTGAGGGTCGGCAGGAACGTGATGTGGGCACCTAACAGCAGAGGAACCAGGCCCGTGATTACGAAGGGGTAGGTATGATGGAGCGGCAAGATGGCCAGAAACCGATCCTCGGCGCTGCCCAACCCAGACTGCACCACAGCCTTGGCATTGAACAGGAGGTTCCTATGGGTCAGACAGACACCCTTCGGTTCGCCGGTTGTTCCCGAGGTATAGAGGAGCGATGCGACATCGTCGGGCGTGACTTTCGGCTTTTCAACATTTCCAGCCGTACCCGCTTGCATCCATTGTTCAAGATCGTGGCAGCCTGAGTCCCGAAGGGAATCAAACGTGACCACGATCAAACGAAGGCCCTGGTTTTTCAGCAACGTCCAAGTTGTCGCGGTTACAAAGGCCAGCCTGGCGCCTGACCGCACCAGGAGCTTGGTGAGGTCTTCGCTGGGCAGTTGGATATCGAGAGGAACCGCCGTGCCGCCCGCAGCGACAATCCCCAAATACGCGATCATCCATTCAGGCCGATTCTCCGCCACGATCACCACGCGGTCTCCTCGGCAAAGCCCGTGACACATCAAGGCGGCTGCAATTCCATCGACCTGCTCGACGAGCTGCTTGTACGTGCACCGCCGATAGGCATGCTCGTGCTTGATCTGCATCGCGACCAATTCGGGAACCTGGGCCGCGACGGTGAGGACCGCTTCTGCAATGGTATCAGGAGGGTCACTGGACACGTTCATACGCTTCGTCCCAGTTGAATGATTTCAGATTTCACCTGACAGACGCCCTTCCTGGTTCTCTCTCTTTCCGTCAAGGCGAGGACTCTACCTGACCGTCAGATTAAGGTCTAGCCCGATCACATGAGTTCATCTCATGCAACATTTCCCGCGGTCATTTGAAATGAAGGAGGCGATGAACAGAGCTTGTCTCCATTGGTCGAACATCCTAAATCGAGACAGGTTCTGCCAGTGGCACGCAGAATAGGCATTCTCTGCGTGAGATTTGTGAGACAATTACCCATCGGCTAAATGATCGATGGTAAGTAGTTGACGAGTCATGTGAGCCCCTTGCGTTCTTCCTTGTGTCCTTTTTAGAATGAACAGGCCGGCTAGTGAGGCTCCTATGGCCATTACACCTCGTCCCCACCGCTTCGTCCCTGTCCATTACCTTGTTCCGCACAACGCCAGACCGTTCCTCAAGCTGCCTCTGGCCTGTTGTTTGGGGTTCGGGTCCTTGGTCTCGTTGCTGCTACTGAGTAGTGGACCCGTCTATGCAGAATGGGTGGAGATTGAGAAAAGGTATCAATCACCAGGACTACAGACTGTGTATTTCGATCCAGATACTATCCGCCGAGAAGGGAGCCTGGTGACGCTGTGGCAATTAACCGACTATAAGTGGGCACAAGGGAATGTGGGGTTGGGACGCTTCGGAGTAGATCCCAGCCGCTTCTTGTCGACGAAGACCCACAAGCAATTCGATTGCATGGAAAAGCGCCTTCGATTGCTGGCGTACGCGGAGTTCTTAAGACATATGGGAACCGGCAGACGGAATAATGGATACGTAGACCAAGACAACTGGCTGCCGGTTGAACCTGACAGTATCAATCAAGCTCTGTGGGAAGTTGTCTGCAACAAAGAGTGATCTGCCCCACGGCGGCAAGGTCATCCATCTGTTGGCTTCCTGTTACATGGGGTGTTGAGTTCAAAGGCCCTGCGGATTAGTAGCGTCCTGGACAGCGAATCGATCGAAGTGTCGTATGAGAATTTGAACCCTCACCCGCCCCTTCCAATCGCCACGTAACTGCGCTAAATTCAAGCCACGCCCCCGTAGCTCAGTTGGATAGAGCAGCGGTTTCCTAAACCGTAGGTCGCACGTTCAATTCGTGTCGGGGGCACCAACTTTCAATAGTTTCGGAATTCGTCTCGTCCCTGCTAGTTTAGACTTTGCTCAGGATTGTGCTCAAGTTTTAAGGCGGCGGATGGGGGATCTATGCTGGACTATTCATACTTATACAGGAAATACTTTATTGACCCCACCGTTTTCAACTGCCCTTACTGCAACCGCAACAATGTTCCATACAATATAACGACTTATAGCGACTTCGACTGGAGTGATAAAAAGAAATGCTACGTTTACTTTGTCCAGTGTTCGTTTTGTAAGAAAGAGTCAATGCACCTTTCCTACGAGTTCTTGCTCCATCCTAAGGGCAGGACTATGGGGGGTCGTAAGCTCCCCCGTCAAGGAGACAGTATCAACGGAGAACTTCCGACCGGTGACGTTGGTCCCATTCCGAGACGGTTCTTAACTAGAACAGACAGCTTCTTCGGCGGTCAGTTTCACCTGACGTTGGGCGACGAACTCGTTCGGGGTCAGGTGCCCAAGCGAGCTGTGGGGGCGGCGCACATTATAGTCGAGCCGCCAGGTTTCAATGACGTGTTGGGCCTCGGCGAGCGAGGCGAACTGGTGCACGTTCAAACACTCGTCTCGCAATCGTCCGTTAAACGATTCAATGAAGGCGTTTTCCACGGGTTTGCCAGGCCGAATGAAATCGAGTTGGATGCCCCGCCGATAGGCCTAATCTTCCAACGCCCGTGATTGGAATTCCGTCCCATGATCGACCGTGATGGATCGCGGCACCGCTTCTGTGTCCAGCACCCGATCGAGCACCTGACTCACCAGCTCTCCGGTCATCCGAAATCCCGCCTCTAGGACCGGACTACAGCGACTCCAGTTATCCACGACCGTCAAGATCCGAAACGGCCGTCCGTCGGCCAGGGTATCATGCACAAAATCCATACTCCACCGCTCCTGCGGACCAACCGGAATGGGTGCGGGACCACGGTGCAGCGCGATGTGTTTCCGCCGTCGGACCCGCATGCGGAGTTGCAACCCGTCCAGCCGATAGAGGCGGCGAACCCGTTTGCGGTTCACGAGCCAGCCCTCCCGCTGGAGCAACACCCAGATCCGCTGATACCCAAACCGCGGTCGGGCATGAGCCAGATCCCGGATGCGCAGCCGGAGCGCCGACTGATCCCTGGCCTGGCTTCTACGATACCAGGCGGCTCGGCTGAACTGAGCCAACCGACAGGCCCGCGCACAACTCACCGAGAAGGTCTCCCGCAACCAGTGGGCCAGTTCTCGGCGCCGGGCGGGCCTCAGACTTTTTTTCGCAGGGCCTCCGACAGCATGTGCTTGTCGAGCGAGAGATCGGCCACCAGCCGTTTCAACCGGCTGTTTTCCTCTTCCAACTGCCGGAGCCGCCGGAGTTCACTCACCCCGAGGTGCGCGTACTTCTTTTTCCAGGCGTAGAAGGTGGCCTCACTCACCCCGAGCTGCCGGCAGAGGTCCCCGACGGGCGTGCCGGCTTCAGCCTGTCGGATGGCATAGACGATCTGCTCCTCGGAGAATCTCGACCGCTTCATAGGTCCGCTCCTTTCGTCGAGGACCGCCGAAGCCGGTATCGTACTCTAGTTTTGAGTTGCCGTCGTTTTCCGGGGAGACGTCACCACTGCTGTCCAAGACAGGATTTAACCCGCGACTTCTCGCCTCTAACCCATTGAAATCCGAGGTGATGTATTCTCGCTGTGAATCGAGGTTTCCTGGTCGCGCAGATGCTGTCCAAAACCCCTGCGGAGGTGCCGCATAAGAGAGCGCTGGCATGAAGGGCGTGAATTCATGGCTTCCGGAGTCCTTTGGGGCCTCCATTAATCTCATAGGGCCCAGGCGTTCCCGTCAGATGCTGTCCGAAATCCACTTCTCGGAGAAGTTATTTTGGACAGCAGTGGGTCGGACCCCTTAAATTCTCAATTCTCCATTCCCTGGCGTGCGGTCACGCTCACACCGCTGTCCTAACGCGCCCTTGACAGTGTATGACAGATATTGCTAGCCTGTCATACAAGAGGTCGACGATGGCACTCATTCAGATCTCCGCCAGGTTAAATCCCGTACAACTCCGGCGGGCTCAAAAGGCCCTCAGAGCCAAGACGACGAGCGAAACGCTCCAGCGTGCCTTAGACTTGGTCACGGAAAAGGCAGAGCACGACCACGTCCTCCAGCGGTATAGTGGTGTTGGAAGACCCGATGCATTCCGCGAAGACTAGGTTTGCGCTGCTCGATACCTCGGTCTACATTGAAAATTTCCGATCCGGGCGGTTTACCTTCCGTTTGCTGCAATCTTCCTTTGTCGTTCGATGCTCATCGGTCGTTCTGCACGAATTGCTTCGCGGAGCCCGGACACCGACGGAACGCAAGTTCGCTCTTGAATTGGCTCGGCGATGTCAAGTGTTAACCCCAACGGAACAACATTGGATTAAAGCCGCAGATATTCTCAGCCGGCTTCGACGCCGAGAGCATTACGAGGTGACCAAATTGCGAGAATTGGCTTTCGATGTGTTGATTGCGCTGTCGGCGCGGAGTATCGGCGCGAATGTCATTACCACCAATCATGCCGATTATCGGTTGATTCAACGGGAGCTGTCGTTCCATCTCCTGTGCTGGGAATAAAGCGCTACCGAACCTGAAGCCTGCCCCTTTGCTTATCCCGCTCCAGGATTATCCGATCGTGGTGACTCGGTACTACAAATTATCCAGAAGCCGCTACGAGAATGTGTACGCGAGGCCTTGAGCACGTCGAAAGGCAAGAAAAGGGCAGCATCTTTCAGTGATGCTGCCCTTTTCGCGTCGAAATGGCTCCCCGGGCAGGACTCGAACCTGCGACCAGCCGGTTACAAGGACCCCAATCTTTCGACTGGGCTTGGACTATCTCTTCACCCGCCTGCGGAACTTGCAGGGGAGGGTGTCGGGCGCTAGTGAGGCGTTATCGGATCGGCTCCTCAGCCTCTAGTCTCTGCACGGTCCCGCCTACACCATCTTTTCGATGGGCCCTTCGGCAGGCTTCGCTCAGGATTACCATTCCGATTCGTTGTGGAATCGGGACAGGCTTCCCTGAATTCACCCGAAATTCCAACCACGGTTTCCCGTGGAGGCTGCAGTGAGGAGTGAACTTCTCGATGGCAGTTTGCGCAAAGGAGCACGCATTTATCTAACTCCGATCGGATTTTATCCCAGCTACGGGTGTAGCCCTTACTCGAGATACCAAAATCCTTCTTTTTTGAAGTTAGATGATGAAACTCCAACGCTTGCATGCATCGATCGTAGCCACATCTCTGGCAACGCCCACCTTTATGGGTGATGGCCTCCAAGCGAACCATCTTCCGCCGCTTGCGGACAGCATTGATGAGATAGTTGCGGCGATCAGCGTATGTGCGGCGCTCGGCCACGAGTCACCCACCTTCCTACAGCCGGCTGCTCTACCAACTGAGCTACCGGGGAATCTGGTTTAGCCGAAACGGGGGAGATTTTAGCATAAACTGAGCGCCAGGAAGCGAGCTTTTTTCAGAGGAGAGACACGGGATTTGGAGATGTTTGATATCCTAGACATCGAATTCCTCGGTCTCGTCTTCGTCAGACGAGGCGTCAGTATTCCCTTGGGCGAGAGCGGCGTAGTGCTTAGCCCAGGTAAGATAGAGATTGCCGCTGTCGCGCATGGTATCGGCCGCTTTGACGAGTGTTTCAACGAGTTCAGGGTCTTTGCCTGTCGCTTGTATCATTGCCGCGCGGCGTTCAATCGCCTTGGGATACTCGTTAATGAGGCCAGCGATTTCTTTGAGTAGTTCATCAAGAACATTGTCTTCACTCTTCATAACCCACCCCTCCTTGGACCAACAAAAAACCCCATAGCGCGAACGCCATGGGGTTTTTTGAGTATCGGCCCGCGACCGTTTAGCCCTGATAGGCTTGCCCCAAGGCTGCGGACTCGCCTTTGTGAGTCATCACCTGCCCTGTGGCGCTGACGGCTTGCATGATGATCGCTTCGTGCTTGGCCGCATTGCAGACGACCACGCAGAGTTCGCAACCCTTGCAACGGTCGATGTAGACCTCCGCCACCATCTTGCTCGTGTTCAGGTCCAGACAATTGGCTTCCGGGCAATACATAATGCAGAGACGGCAGCCTTTCTTGGCCACGCATTTCTCTTCGATGACTCGCGCTACATTATACATTCGAGGTGATTCCCTTTCTTACGCGGCGACAGCTGGATTGCCGACTCGCAGCTCGATTTTGTTCTGTTCGGCCCATTCGCTGCCCAATTCATAGGCCCCCTTCACAGTTGCCAGGTTCTTTGCCAACAGCATTTCTTTCTTGGCGAACTTCTTCTTGATCGCTTCATCCAGCGAGGCCGTTCCTCCAGAGGCGACAAACTTCTTGCCGAACCGTTCCTGCAATGCGCCGTCCAAGGCGTCCATCGACACGCACTTGGTAATGCCCGCGACAGAACCGATCATGGCCATGTTCGTCGACAACTCGGTGCCGGCTATCTTGATCGCGAGTTCAGTTCCGGCAATGTAGAACACGGCGACGTTCAAATCTTTGAGGCGTTGGACGTCCTCTTCAGACAGCAGAGGCTGGTCGGAGTTGATAATGACGACCCCGCCTTCCTTGATGCCGGAATAAAACGGCATGGTATAGCTCTTGTTCATCGTAATGACCTGCGGGTGAAACACTTCGATGACATCGGGAAATACCAACTCGCCACGGTCGTAGATGCGCTCGATGCCGATGCGGCAGTAGCTTTCGGCCGGAGCCATGCGTTTTTCGGCCCCGAAGAACGGGTTCGAGATGGAGAACTTTCCATCCCGATTAGCGGCCATTGCCATCACGTGGGCGGCAGTGACGGCGCCCTGCCCGCCCAAGCCCGACATCCGGATATTGAGTCGCTTCTTGATCATGAGTGGCCTCCGGGTTGATTAGGCTTGACCAGCCAGTTGCTTCGCAGCCGCTTTCCGCTCTTTGTCCTTCGCCGCCAGCTCAGTCAGCAGCTGTTTCGCCGGCTCGCTGATGTATTCCTTGTACGCGAACCGTTCGGTCGGCTTCTCGGAATCGCGCATTTCCTGGAGTCCTTCCATGCTGTTCTTCCCGATTTCCAGAATGCAGGGAGTGTAGAGCTGCAAATAGGTCGGGCCGACTTCACGGGCGACATGCACCGCGTTGCGGATGACCTTCTCGACCAAGGAAGGCTTGCTCACTGTACAGTTCACGACATAATGGCAGCCGGATTCACGCGCGATCTCGGGCAACCTCACCTTGTCGAACAACTTGCCGACCGGAGCCATTTTGGCGACGAAGCCCCGTTGCATGAGCCCACTCTCCTGGCCGCCGGTGTTGGCGTAGAGCTCGTTGTCGAAGCAGATGGTCGTGAATTTCTCCTGCCGGAACCAAGCTTGGAGCGTCATGTCGAGGCCGATGTCGACGGTTGCGCCATCACCGGCCAGTACCACCACATCCTTCGTTCGGCCCGGGAACCGGACGCTCAGGGCTCGCTTTAGGCCTGAGGCGATCGCGTTCTGGTTGCCGAACAGCGAGTGGATGTTATGCACCGCCACCATCGGGAACACCAGACTGGTGCATCCGGTGGACCCAACCATGACCGTATCTTCAGGGTTCGGAAGCGAGGCCAGAATATAGCGGAAGGCCATGGACTCCGTGCAGCCGGCGCAGAGCGAGTGCTGCTCGATCAATTCCTTGGATGTACCGATATCTTTCCAACCGCGATCTTCCTTGCCGTAGGTGGCGCTCTTGACGAGGTCCTGATAGTCCGACGGCATAATGTCATAGAGAGCTTCAGATATTCGGATGCGTTCTTTGCTCATGTGGCCTCCTCATGATTCGCTCGCGGGAGCGGACAGGTTCGACATAGACGCTGCTCAGCTTCCACGACCGGCCAGGGAGAACGTCTTCATCCCGAGGGCCGTCTTAATTTCCGACACAATGATTTCTGGCGGCATGGTCATGCCTCCGCAGACGTGCGGACCTGCATGAACACGATGGTGATTCGGGACCGTGGCCCGAATTTCCTTCGCCAGCCACCCCGTGACGTTGAATTCCGGGACGAAAATGTGCTTGGCGTTCTTGGTGGCTTCCAGAATCTCTTCTTCCGGCCATGGGCGGAGGGTCTTGATCTTGACCAGTCCGCACCGAACGCCTTCATCCTCCAGCATTCGAATCGCTTCGCGTCCTTGCGACACGGCCGTGCCGGACGCCACGATCATGATGTCCTCATCGGTGTTCTCGGCGTCGATCAAGCCGTTGAGCCACTTGATTGAGTGCTTTCGTGACCGCTCGACGGCAGCCCAGATTTCTTGTTGCCAGCTCGCATGGGTGGCGTAACTGATGTAGTTGCTTTTCATGATGAACGGATCGCGCATCATGCGGACCGGCGGACATTCCATATCCATGCAAGGGACCGGCGAACGATAGGGATCATAGGGTGGCAGGCACATATCGGCCGGAGTCAGGTTGACCACGTCCTTCGTATGTGTCACGAAGAACCCGTCGCAGCAGAGCGCCAGCGGCAAATGCACATCTGGCTCTTCCGACACCATGTAGCCCTTGAGGATCCAGTCGAAGAAGTCTTGCGCCGTTTCCGCATGCCAGACC
>JBQTHY010000159.1:0-4074 GCA_052389395.1 Nitrospiraceae bacterium
CAGTGGTAAAATTACTCTGTGCTTCTTTTTGTGCCGCTAACCCGCAGAACAGCATGGAATAGGTAGAATCTACCGAATCAGTGAAACTGGTCCAGCCTCGCGAAATCGAAAAAGAAGCGGAAAAACCTTCGCGAAATCACTTCTCTGTGTAAGTCCATCTTTTCGAGCGTCCGTTTCGCCCACTTTTCTGGAGTATGTAGGTGGACTGACTCCTGAAGGGAGCATCAGAGCTGTTTTCTCCTCAGGCGTTGTTCAGCCGATGCGGCCTACCGAAGCTGCCGCTCCCCTCACACCCACTCCGGCGCATATTCTTTCCCCGCTTCCCTTTCGGCAAGCCATCGATAAAGGGCCGGCAGAACCACCAGCGTCAGCGTCGTCGAGGTGAAGAGTCCACCGATGACGACGGTCGCGAGCGGCCGCTGGACTTCGGCCCCGATCCCTTGCGCGAGTGCCAAGGGTAGGAGACCGAGCAGCGTGGTCATCATGGTCATGACGACCGGGCGAAGCCTCAAGCTGCAGCCGGTGACGATCGCCTCGTCCGTCTGCTTCCCTTCCTGGCGTAGCAGGTTGATATAGGAGACGAGCACGATCCCATTCCCCACCGCGAGTCCGAACAGCTCGATGAAGCCGACGGATGCCGGCACGCTCAGGTACTGCCCGCTCAGCCACAGAGACACGACGCCTCCGATCAA
Organism: Nitrospiraceae bacterium; assembly: GCA_052389395.1. Lineage (GTDB taxonomy): Bacteria > Nitrospirota > Nitrospiria > Nitrospirales > Nitrospiraceae > Nitrospira_D. Next base: position 693 of record JBQTHY010000159.1, read on the forward strand.
GGCAAAGGGGAGGTTGAGAATGATCAACGTGGCATAGCGCAGGGAATGGAACGCCCAAAACAGGAGAAAGAACACAAGGCCCAGGGTGATTGGTACAACGATCAACAGCCGCGCGTTGGCTCGCTCCATGTTCTCGAAGGCCCCGCCCCACGTGATGGTGTACCCCTCCGGCAAGCGGATCTGCGCCGCCAGCCTCTTTCGTCCTTCATCCACGACGCTGCCGATGTCCCGGCCAACGACATTAAAGCCGATGTAAATGCGGCGCTTGACGTGCTCGCGGCTGATGCGGAGCGGCCCCTCGCGCACCTCGATCGTTGCGAGATCGCTCATCGGGATCAGCGCGCCGGAGGCCGACTTCACCCGAATCTCTCCTATGCTCGCCACACTGTTCCGGTACGGTTCCGGAAATCTTAGGATGAGCTGAAACCGCCGCTCCCCTTCGTACACGTTGGTCGCCGGCTTGCCGCCGATCGCGGTGGTGATGATCTCCTGCACGTCGGCCACGTTGATGCCGAAGCGGGCAATCTTCTTGCGGTCGATGTCGACGGTGAGATAGGGCTGGCCGGCGATTTGTTCGACCTTGATGTCTTTGACACCGTCGATCTGCTGCATCAAAGCGGCAATTTCCTCCGCCTTGTCGCGCAGGACGTCGAGATCGTCCCCGAACAGCTTGATCGCGCATTCCGTCCTGATGCCGGAGATGAGCTCATCCACCCGTTCCTGAATCGGCTGGCTCATGAGCACCGAGATGCCGGGAATCTCCGCCAGCTTTTTCCTGATGGCGTCGGTCAATTGCGGCTGAGTCGTCGCCGTCTTCCATGTGCTCCGCTCACTCAGGGACACGATTGGGTCGCTCTCGTTCGGCTCTTCCGGCCCGAACGCGATATCCGGCCGCCCGATCTTGCTCACGGCCATCCGGACTTCGGAGAACTCCAACATCGCCCTATGGGTCTGCTTCTCCATCTCAATGGACTCCGGCAGCGAGACGCTTGGCAGCCGTACGACTTGGGGGGTCAGCGCGCCTTCTTCCAGGAGGGGGATGAACTCCCTCCCGACGAACGGAACGAGCGTGAGGCTGCAGAGCACGATCGCTGCCGAGCCGGTCAGGACGACCGTGCGATGCCGGAGCGACCATTGCAACACCGGCACATACCGTTGCTTCATCCAGCGCGTGAGGTGCGTTTCCTGCGGATGGTCTCCGCGCAGCATGACCGACGCCAATACTGGCGACAACGTGAGCGTGACGACCACCGATGCCAAAAGTGCGATCACCAGGGTGTAGGCCAGCGGCGCAAACATCTTCCCTTCCATGCCGTGAAGCGTCAAGAGGGGCAGAAAGACAACGCTGATGATCAGAATGCCGAACAGGATGGGCCTGCCCACTTCCCTCGTGGCGTGAAGGATGACATCGAGCTTGTTTCTCCGCGACGCGCCGTTGTCTTGCGCAAGATGTCGATAGACGTTCTCGACGACGACCAGAGACCCGTCTGCAATCTCGCCGATCGCGATAGCGAGTCCTCCGAGCGTCATCAAGTTGGCCGAAAGTCCAAACCGTTCCATCACGATAAACGTGACTAATGGGGTAACGATTAATGTCACCGTCACGACGATGGCGCTCCGGACGTGGCCGAGAAAGAAAAAGAAGACGAAGACGACCAGCACGATCCCTTCGATCAACGCATCCCGCACCGTAGCGATGGCCGCGCTGACGAGCTCGATGCGATCGTATTAAGGCATGATCTTCGTGCCGGCTGGAAGGACGTGATTCCGGTGCAAATCCTCCACCTTCTCCTTGACCGCTTCGACCACCTGACGCGCGTTCCCCCCGCGAATCATGAGCACCGTGCCCGCGACGACTTCCCGCTCGCCGTTGAGCACTACCGCCCCATGGCGAACGGCGTGGCCGATGCGGACTTCCGCGACATCTCGAACGAAGACCGGCGTGCCGCCGGCCTCCTTGACGATGATGGACTCGATATCGCTCACGCTCTTGATCAGGCCCAGGCCTCGGACGATCGCGCGTTCTGCATGGCGCTCCAATACATTGCCGCCGGCGTTGGCATTGTTCTTCGCCACTGCGTCATAGATATCGTGGAGCGTCAGGTCGAACTTGCGGAGTTTCGCCGGATCGACCAGGACTTGATACTGCTTGACGAAGCCGCCCATACCATTCACATCGATCACGCCCGGCACACTCTTGAGCAACGGACGCAGGACCCAGTCCTGGAGCGTCCGCTGGTCCGTCAACGCCGTTTCGATCGCGCGCGGATTGGTCGCCGCAGCGTCGGGCCCCTCCACATAATATTGATAGACCTCACCAAGCCCGGTGCTGACAGGCGCCATGACAGGCTCCAGCCCCTCAGGCAGTCGCTCCTTTCCCGCCATGATCCGTTCGAGTACTAACTGGCGGGCGAAGTAGACATCGACGTCGTCCTTGAACACCACCGTGATCTGGGAGAGCGCGAATTTGGAAAGAGATCGGATTTCCGCTAGACCGGGCAGACCCGTCATCTGGAGTTCGAGCGGATAGGTGATGAATCGTTCGACTTCGACCGGCGAGAGACCCGGCGCATCGGTCAGCACCTGCACCTGAATATTTGTCACGTCGGGGTAGGCGTCGATCGGAATAGACTGAAAGGCAAAGACACCGGCGACGGACAGAAGACAGGCCAGGCCAATGACCAGGATCCGTTGCCGCATCGAAAATTCCAGAAGGGAGGCGATCATGGCGCAGGCTCGATCTTATGCCGTTCCATCTCGGACTTGAGGGCGAAGGAACCCTTCGTCACCACCTCCTCGCCGGCGCTCACCCCGTCCAATACTCTCACCATGTCTACCTGCTCGTCTCCCAACTTGACCGTCCGCGCTTCGAATTCGCCTGTTCCCCGCTGAACGAACACCAACTTGCCGGTCGGCCCGTCTTGGACTGCCGCGAGCGGCACGCTCAGCGCGTCCGGACTCGATTCCGCATAGACGCGGATGATGGCGAACATTTCCGGCTTCAGCAGCCGGTCGGGGTTCGGTACCGTCACCCGCAGGCGCATCGTGCGGGTCGTCGGATCGAGGACATCCCCGATGTAGGTGATCGTTCCCGACATGATGGCGTGGGGATAGGCGGCCAGAATGACATCGACTTTCTGGTCCTTGCGGATATACTGCACATCCTTCTCCGGCACATTGCCGACCACCCACACATCCGAAAGATCCGCGACGGTGAAGAACTTCTGGTGCGTTTCGACCACTTCGCCTCTGGTGATATTGCGCATGATGACCCGGCCGTCGAACGGAGCTCGCAGGGGGACATCGGCTTTGATTGTACGTTCTCGATCCAGCCGCTCGATTTCCTGTCGGGGTACGCCGAGCAGTTCCAGACGGTTCTTCG
>JBQTHY010000160.1:0-6288 GCA_052389395.1 Nitrospiraceae bacterium
GATGACGACTTCCGCTCATAGCCACTGTTGTGACGATCGTGAAAGCGGCCCTCGTGGTTGTAGTCGGAAGGGGGTATTCGAGTGACACGCCACATTAGTATATTGGAAAAGCGGAGATGCCATGGTACGCTTCCGATCGACATGCATCTCTTTCAAGCTCGTAACCAAACAGAGGGCAATATATTCTCATGACCACCCTGAACTTTACCGAGCCGACCGATAGCTTTCTCCACCGACATCTTGGTCCGACTGAAGCCGACATCAGAGAGATGTTGGCGACATTAGGGTTCCCGTCGCTCGAAGCGCTCGCCGACGCGACGGTTCCCGGCGACATTCGCTTATGCAAGCCCCTGGAACTGCCCACCGGTCTTGGCGAACAGGCTGTGCTGGCTCAACTCAAGGAGATTGCAACGCAGAACCAGAGCTTTCGCTCATTGATCGGGATGGGTTACTACGATTGTGTAACACCCGGTGTGATTCAGCGAAACATTCTGGAAAATCCGGGATGGTACACACAGTACACACCCTATCAAGCCGAGATCGCGCAAGGCCGCCTGGAGGCGCTCGTCACCTTCCAATCAGTCGTAGCGGACCTGACTGGCCTCCCGCTGGCGAATGCATCTCTATTGGACGAAGCGACGGCGGCTGCGGAAGCGATGATGATGTGCTACGCGATTACTCGAAGCACGGGCCGGGACCGGAGAAAATTCTTCGTCTCGGGCGATTGCCACCCCCAGACCATCGCTGTGTTGCGAACGAGAGCCGAACCGCTGGGTATTACCATCCGGACCGGCACAAGCTCCTCCATCGATTGGTCAAATGGCCAGCTCTGCGGGATTCTGCTGCAATACCCGGCGACAGACGGCTATGTGGGCGATTTCAGCACGATAGTGACGCAAGCGCATGAGCGCGGCCTGCTTGTTGTGGTCGCAACGGATCTTCTCGCCCTCACGTTGCTCCGTTCACCCGGGGAGTTCGGGGCCGACATCGCAGTGGGTTCGACGCAGAGGTTTGGGGTGCCCGTTGGCTTCGGCGGACCTCACGCTGCCTTCTTGGCAACGAAGGATGAGTACAAGCGGCAGATCCCGGGTCGAGTCGTCGGTGTGTCGAGAGATGCGACCGGAAAGCCGGCCTTCCGGCTATCGCTTCAAACACGTGAGCAGCACATCCGACGAGAAAAGGCGACGAGTAACATCTGTACGGCTCAAGTTTTGTTGGCCGTCATGGCCGGTATGTACGCGGTGTACCATGGCCCGGAGGGGCTGCGCCGCATCGCCGAGCGGGTGCACGGACTCACGTTGCTGTTGGCGGAGGGATTGCGTCGGCTTGGGTTCGACGTCGCTCCGAAGGTAATCTTCGATACCATCCAAGTGCCCGTCGGCAAGACGCAAGGAGATCAGATTGTGCTTCGAGCTCATGAGCAGGGAATCAATCTCCGACGCCATGAGGATGGCTCCATCGGACTGTCGCTCGATGAGGTCAGCTCGGAGGACGAAGTCCGCCGGCTATTGGAGATCTTCGTGGGGCATGACGGATTGCCGTTCCTGCTCTCGGACATCGCCGCCACGATCGATCTGACCTACCCCAAGTCATTGGCAAGGACGAGCAAGTACTTGACTCACGAAATCTTCAACCGGTATCACTCTGAGCACGAGATGCTCCGTTATCTCCATCGGCTGCAGGCGAAGGATCTGTCGCTTGTGCACTCCATGATGCCGTTGGGATCCTGCACGATGAAGCTGAATGCGACCTCTGAAATGCTACCGGTGACCTGGCCGGAGTTTGCCCGGCTGCATCCCTTCGCGCCAGTTGATCAGACCCGTGGCTATCAGGACATGTTTCGGCAGCTCGAAGCGTGGCTGGCTGAGATCATGGGATTGGCGGCCGTGTCGCTTCAACCGAATGCAGGTTCACAGGGCGAATATTCAGGTCTGATGGTGATTCGCGCGTACCATCGGTCTAGAGGAGAAGCACATCGGGACGTCTGCTTGATCCCTGTCTCGGCCCACGGGACGAATCCTGCCAGCGCTGCCATGGCGGGCATGACTATCGGCGTTGTAGACTGCGATCGCCACGGCAACGTTGATTTAAACGATCTTGAAGCGAAGGCGGCTGAGCACCGGCACCGGTTGTCGGCATTGATGCTCACCTATCCATCCACACACGGTGTGTTTGAGGCCGGCGTACGGCGCATCTGCCAGATCGTGCATACCCATGGCGGACAAGTCTACATGGACGGCGCAAACATGAATGCGCAAGTGGGACTCTGTCGTCCCGGCGACAGAGGCGCCGATGTCTGCCATCTTAATCTTCATAAGACTTTTTGTATACCGCATGGCGGTGGTGGACCCGGCATGGGCCCGATCGGAGTGGCGCGGCATCTCGCACCGTTTTTGCCCGGACATCCTATGGCCAAAGTGGGCGGGCCCGAGGCTATTGGCCCCGTGTCTGCGGCGCCGTTCGGTAGCGCGAGTATTCTCCCGATCTCATGGGTCTACATTGCCCTGATGGGTCGAAATGGGTTGACCAAGGCTACGCAGGTGGCCATTCTCAACGCCAACTACATGGCGAAGAGGCTTGAGAAGCACTTTTCGATTCTGTATTCCGGTGGCACCGGATTGGTGGCGCACGAGTTCATTGTCGACCTGCGGCAATTCAAGGAGAGCGCCGGTGTCGACGCGATGGATGTGGCGAAGCGTTTGATGGATTATGGTTTTCATGCGCCGACCGTCTCGTTCCCGGTCGTTGGCACGTTCATGATCGAGCCCACGGAGAGCGAATCGAAGGCGGAATTGGATCGGTTCTGTGACGCGCTCATCCTCATTCGCGCAGAGATACAAGACATTGCCGATGGCCGCCAGCCGCGTAGTAACAATCTGCTGAAAAATGCCCCCCATACGGTGTCCGTCATGACCGCTACGGAATGGAACCGCCCTTATAGCCGAGAGCAGGCGGCATTCCCAGCTCCCTGGGTCAGGCAGTACAAGTTCTGGCCCAGTGTCAGCCGCATCGACGAAGCCTACGGTGATCGCCATCTCGTCTGCAGTTGTCCTCCTATTGAGAGCAATCAGTCTTAGCCTTATGCCAGGTCCGTCGTTCGTAAAATATGAGCGGGATGCGCACGAAGTGCGCGACAAGCGCGACTTGGGAAAATGAAGTTTCGACGAGTCTCGCTTTTCTCGCCAATCTCGCGAGTCTCGCACGAAGGACAAGGTACGCTTCACGGCCTAATAGAGACGCGAGAACGCCGCTGGCGGACTTTTTCAATACCCTGCTTGTGATGAGGAAGTGCTCATGCCTGGCATCGATCGTCGAAGTTTTCTGGTGCGCACGGGATTAGCATTGAGTGCCACGGTTCTTGCGGGCGGATTTCCTCGTGCCTTTGCCGATCAACCGTCATCGCCTGGCAAGTTCAGGAGCTGGAATACGGTTCGAGCGCAGTTTCCTCTGTCCCGTCATCTCATACATCTTGCGGGATTCTTTCTGGCATCCCATCCGACGCCGGTGCGTGAAGCAATCGAGCGACATCGTGCAGGATTGGACGCCGATCCTATTGGCTACTGGCATGAGCAGGAGGAGAAACAGGAAGCAGCAGTCCTGCGAGCCGCCGGTGACTATCTCGGCGCCGATCCCACCGAGATTGCATTGACCGACAGCACCACGATGGGGCTGGGACTGCTCTACGGCGGCTTACAACTCCGCGAAGGGCAAGAGATCCTTACCACCACGCATGATCATTATTCAACTGAGAGGTCGCTACGGTTGCGCGCCGAACGAACCGGTACGACCGTGCGGCAGGTTTCGCTCTATCGCTCGCTCAACGAAGTGTCGCCATCATCGCTCGTCAACGAATTGGTCAAGGGTATCCGGCCGAAGACACGAGTGGTCGCGCTCACCTGGGTCCATTCGAGCACCGGTCTCAAGCTGCCAATTCGCGCGATGGCGACAGCGATCGAAGAGTTGAACCAGCATCGAGCGGAACATGACCGCATCCTCTTGTGTGTGGATGGAGTCCATGCCCTAGGGGTGGAGGACGTCCGGGTCAACGAGCTCGGCTGTGATTTCCTGATCGCGGGGACCCATAAATGGATGTTCGGCCCGAGAGGGACCGGCCTCGTCTGGGGCCACCAAAGAGCCTGGCCGGTTGCCCAGGCGACGATTCCAACATTCAACACCGAGGCCTACGATATCTGGATGAAACTCGCTCCGCCAGCAGACCTTCCGCAATCGGTCTACATGACCCCGGGGGGGTTCCATTCGTTCGAACACCGTTGGGCACTGGCCGAAGCCTTTCAGTTTCATCGGGACGTCGGAAAGTCCAGGGTGACGCAGCGAATCCATGAATTAAATCTGCAACTGAAGCAGGGCTTGGCGGCCATGGCGCATGTCACCCTGCACACGCCGTTGTCGAAAGAACTCTCGGCTGGGATTGTGTGCTTTGAAGTGGCGGGCATGACACCCCGTGAAGTCGTGGAGAAGCTGCGGCGGCGCGGCATTGTGGGAAGTGTCACCCCTTACGCCACTCAATATGCGCGATTGGCACCGGGACTGCTCAATTCAGAAGATGAAATAGATGCTACGGTCAGGGAGGTCGGGAACCTTCGAGGGTAGTGTCGGTTCGGATCTTGCTGCAATGGCATTGTTCAGAAATGTCAGCACCCACCCCCTTCCTTTGGGGCATTGTCGAGCGACCGCTGATTCGGCGATAAGTTTGCGGCGCAACAGGATTGTGGGAGGACGACTATGCCTCAGATCCTTAATCTCAGCCAACATGCCAACGACGATGAAGTCCAGTACCTCACGAGTCTCCTGCTCTATCATTTTGTAGAACGCAGCGGCGGGCAACTCCAGTTCAGCGCGCAAGAGGTCTCTCACATCCGCGAAAACCTCTCGACCAAACTGGTCCAGATCCAACTCGGAGATGACGTGAGGCTCCGCATCATCGATCGGGTGCCGGAATTGCAGTAGCCGGTCTTCTATTTTCTCCGCGCAACGTGTCGCGCACCGATCACGAATAGTTCTTCCCGGACCAATCACTCGGTCATGCTGTCTTCCGTCTAGCGCTGCTCATGAGGGATCTCGAAAAAATACCCGCGCGGTGATCGCGAACCACATTCGGTTTGATCAGGAGAACACTGAGAATGTCAATTGAGATCACCTGCACGATGATGCTCTGTTCGCGGTGGCGGGTTAGGCGGGTCCTGGGGTTGGTTGATGAAGGGGTCGACGCTATCCGGATCGTCGGGGTACAATTGCCCCAATCGATCGATCAGCGGTTTGGCAGCCGGCGTGCTTTGTCTTGTGGGATCGCTGACCGGATGGTCCCAAACAAGTGTCGTTATGCTGGCCTCTAGGAGGAGCGTGCGGATCGTGGAGACACAAGCTTCCAGCGTGAGTTCCGTTCCGTCCCGGAGATCGAGGACACGTTCTGTTGGATTCGTCGGCGGGGGTACGGTATGGATCAGCGCCCAGCACCGATCAAAAATCGTTCGCCGCAAGTCTTCCGAGACGTTGATCTGGTTCAGATTGGCCGTGCAGAGGGCTGACACGAAGAGGACAAACTGCAAATCCGGCATCCCGGGATTCTGGACGTCGAGCGACTGCATGACGCTGTCATTATCGACAGAGCTCTGGACTGAGTCAATCACTGAGCGGATCGATCAAGCCTCGGCCATGAGGGCCTACGTGGCACCGCGGGCATGGTTACCATTGTCTTGACCGGACAACTCCAGACCGCCGATGGGGAGCGCGACCTAGCCTGCGAACTCGCCGCGCCGATGTCCGTTCGGCAACTGATACAGGGGCAAGGAGTTCAGCTCCGACATCTGCTCCAGCTGCTGCGAGAAAAGAAGGTCCTCGTGACTATCAATAAAAAGATCGCCAGTGAGGATTCCCTTGTCCGGGACGGGGACGCTCTTCGTCTCGTCGGACACGATGGGATGGGCGGCAGCGGACTGGGGCCGTCGCATTTCTAGCGCTCCCTCAAATGAAGGGCCAGGGACCCCACTAGGGCGCCGGCTCACGCCTTGTCGTCACGAGTATCTGATGAAGCCTAAGGAAAATACCAAGCGCTGTGACGGGGCCAGAGCTGGAATTCTTTACTTCTTGCCAAGGATTGCGTCCTTAGCGGCCTTGGCGACCCGGAACTTGACCACCCGCTTGGCCGGACTCTTGATCTCTCCACCGGTCTGGGGGTTGCGGCCAATGCGGGCCTTGCGGTTGGCCAGCTTGAGCTTGCCGATGCCGGGCACGGTGAAGACATTCTTTGCTTCACGGTAGGCCAGCGCC
>JBQTHY010000161.1:0-3280 GCA_052389395.1 Nitrospiraceae bacterium
GACGTAGTCCTTATCGAACGGCAACTCAATACCCCAGGAGAGTCTGGATTTTGGTCGAGAGATCGAGAGGTCTCCGAGCTTCTGAGTCTGGAGGAAACCCAGGACTTCGTTTCGTCGAGACTCCGGACGGATGAACGAGTTGTGATTTTTGATGTACTCGATCAACCGATCTTGATACTGCCCCATCTTAAAAAAATAATTGTGCTCGCTGAGCCTTTCGACCGGCCGCTTGCAGTCGGGGCATAGCCCACCACTGACATCTTTCTCGGTCCAGAATCGCTCGTCGAATGTGCAGTACCATCCAGTGTATTGATCCTTGTAAATCAGGTGCTTATCATAAAGCTGTTGAAGATATCGTTGAACGATTGTTTTGTGTTGTTGATGGGTTGTCCTGATGAAGGCATCGTTTGAGATATCGAGTCGTTCCCAGAGTTGCTGAAACTGCGGCGCGAGGCGATCGCAATGGCTTTGCGGATCGATGCCGGCTTTTGCCGCTGCCTGCTGAACTTTCTGGCCGTGCTCGTCCAGGCCTGTGAGGAAAAAGACCACGCGCCCGCGCAATCGCCAGTAGCGTGCGAGGACATCAGCGGCGATGGTGGTGTAGGCGTGGCCGATGTGAGGGACGTCGTTGACGTAGTAGATGGGCGTTGTGATGTAGAAGGTATTGGGCGCGCTCATGGTCGAGCGGAAAGATACCAGGTTGGCAGAGAGGAAGCTAGGCGGGGGCTCCAGTCGGAGAGAGTCCGAGTCCCTCGCGCAGACGGAGTAAGATCGTTTCCAACGCCATATGTAGATTCGGGTGACGCGTCGCGCTCTGCTCGATCCGTTCGATTTCTTTGAGCAGCTCCAGCAGTGTTCCGAGGTCAGCTTGCTGGGCATAGTCTAGCAATTGACTCACCTGGTCCAAATGGAGAATGTGATCCCGCTCGCCTCCGACGTGGAGGAGTATCAGGTCCCGAATCCACCGGCTGAGCCAGCTGAGAACCTCAAGGCCCCGATCGGCCTTCGCCAAATTTTCTGCCGCTGCAAGGACGGCAGCTGTCGAGCGCAGTGTTCTCGGGCCGACCAATTCCAGACAGTCGCGCTGCCGCTGACGCAGGTCGGTGAGATCGGCTGTGAGCGCTTCTCCGATTCGTCCTTCCGTGACCATCGCCAGAAATCGGGCGTCGGCCGGGGGGAGTTCTCTCTTGAGAATGAGGGTCGCTTCCACCTGCGTCTGCGCGGGCGGTAGAAATCGGAGCGACTGGCAGCGTGAGCGAATGGTGACCGGCAGTGCCTGCGGTCGACTGGAAATCAGGATAAACAGGCCATGTCCCGGTGGCTCTTCGAGCGTCTTGAGGAGCGCATTGGCCGCGCCGATCGTCATGCGGTCTGCATCGTCGATCATACAAATCTTACGTTCCCCCATGAGAGGTCGGTAAATGAACTGTTGTTCGATGTCTCGAACCTGTTCAATCTTAATCTGCGGCGTGGCCGATTCTCGGTCAGGCTCGACGACGACATAGTCTGGATACGTCCGCGCGGCGATCTGCAGGCAGGCACGGCACAGACCGCAGCTTTCATGAGGATCAGCGGAAGAGGGCCGTTCGCAATTCAGTGCCTGTGCGAGGCAGACGGCTGTCAGCCGTTTGCCGATGGCTGTTTCGCCATGGAAGAGGTAGGCGTGGGCCAGGCGCCCATGGCTCAGCGCTGCTTTGAGTAACGCAATCGGCCGTTCGTGACCGGTGATGGTGGTAAACGGCATCCTTAGCGCCTTATCCGATTTTTCGAGCCTCGGGTGTTCAGCCAGGTTAATACAAGGTCATTGACGGCCCTCGCGATGGTGTCCGGAGGTGCAGTCGCCTTCACGATCCTAATCCGCCGAGGATTTCGCTTGGCAAGTTGCAGAAATCCAGCACGGACTTCTCGGTGGAACCGTTCTGTCTCACGATCGAGCCTATTCTGTAGGCTTGTATCACGTTGTCGCCTGGTGAGTCCGACCGTCACAGGGACATCGAAAAGCAGGGTAAGGTCCGGTGTCAGTCCCCCGGTTGCCCATTCATTCAGCTTACGCAAAACGGTCAGATCCAGTCCTCGCCCATACCCTTGATAGGCCAAGGTCGAGTCGGAGAATCGGTCACAGAGTACGGTCGTGCCTTTCTCAAGAGCAGGTTTGATTACCTGATCAATATGCTGGCGACGGGCGGCAAGGATGAGCAAGGCTTCTGTTTCTGGGGCGATGGGTTCTGCCGGCCTGTCGAGCAGTATGCCTCGAAGCTGTTCTGCGATCGGTGTACCCCCTGGTTCTCGCGTGAGGAGCACGTGGTACCCATTGTCGGCGAGCATTTGGCAGAGTCTGGAGCCTTGTGTCGATTTCCCGCTGCCCTCTATTCCTTCCAGAGTTATGAATGATCCTCTAGTCTGTTGGTGTGGTGAGGACACATGAGGCTCCGCGTGATCGGTCCACCGTTGGGGCGTGATCCTATGCCATGCTCCAGTGGATAGCAAGAATCCGATCAAGGTTCTGTCCCATTGTCCACATAACCCATTGAAAACAGCAAGAAAAGGCTTGCGGCACCTGGGAATAACTCTGTAAGATGAGCCACTAGAATAATAGGGTCCTGTTCACAGCCAAAATCTATGCTTAAGGCCGCCTTAAAACGCTACTTGCTTACGGGACTCCTGGTCGTCACACCGATCTGGGGGACAATCCTTGTCCTGAAAACCCTGTTCACCACTCTGGACGGTATTCTGGGTGACGTGTTGGCGGAGATGGTGCCAAGCTACTACGTGCCTGGCTTAGGAATTGTGGCGCTGGTTCTACTGATCTTCGTGGTGGGGTTGTTCGCGGCGAATTTCATAGGGCGCCAAATTGTGAAGATCTGGGAGGATTGGCTTAATCGGCTGCCCCTTGTGCGGGGGATTTATTCCACCGTGAAATCGATGATGGATATTCTCTCCTTCTCAGATCGAGCGTCCTATCGTCGTGTGGTGCTGATCCAGTTTCCCAAGAATGGCCATTATTGCTTTGCGTTTGTGACCGGTGTGACGAAGGGGGAGGCAACGGTGTTGGGCAAGGATCCGTTGATTCATGTCTATGTCCCGACCTCGCCCAATCCCACGTCAGGATATTTTCTCTTGGTACCAGAACAGGAAGTGATGTCAGTCGATATCAGTATTGATGAGGCCATGAAACTTATTGTTTCGGGAGGACTTTATACTCCTTCCACCTCCATCACGTCGGGCTTAAAGGTGGATTCGAAATGGAGCCAGGTCAAACAGCCGGATATCGGCGTGCCGA
>JBQTHY010000162.1:0-8485 GCA_052389395.1 Nitrospiraceae bacterium
TTGAAGAATTCGCCGACCGATTCCATAGATCCTCGGCTACTTCAATCGAGCCAACAGTTCCGTGGCGGCTGCCCCGTATTCCCCGTCCTTATCCAAGCTCGTCACTTTCTTCAGGGCCTCGCGAGCCTTGGTTGTGTATCCTAATTGGTAATACACCCTGCCCAACTCCAGATGGGTCATGGCCGGCGGCACGCTCGGAGGACTCACCATCACCGCGTCTTCCAACACTTCCATTGAAGCTTGAAGATCGCCCTGGTGGGCAAGGGCGCGGCCCAGGTGATATCGGGCCAGATCCGGCGTGGCATACAAGGGATTCGACAGGGCCTTGCGATAGCACTTGATGGCCTCCTCCCAGCGATCCTGGCTGGCGAGAATTCGCCCTCGGTAGGTGTATGCCTCCGAATAGTTCTCATCAATTTTGATCGCCGCTCGAAATTCTTCTTCGGCCTGCGGAAACTTGCCCTGAAGCGCGTACACATGTCCCAGGGCATAGCGTGCCTCCTTATTATTGGGATTCAGTTGAACGGATTTCTGGAACGAAACAAACGCCTTCTGGCGATCCCCTTCGAGGTTGGCCAAACCTTCCTGATAATAGCCTTGCGACTTCTTGATCGTCTCCTCATTGACGGCGCAACCTCCGAGCGCGCTCATCAGTCCGAACCAGGTCAGCGCGTAACACAACCAGCCTTTACTTGGGTGGAACGAACGATTTGTACTCCAGAACCAATTCATCTTTTTCATTGAACATCCTCGAAATGGGTCAATCGCTTGAATTCACGGAACCGAATCTCAATCTCTTTGTAATCCAGGATGCGCAATCGGTCAAGACTAAAGGCTTCTACCGTAAACGATGCCATGACGCTTCCGAAGATGATCGCCTGCTTCACGGCTTCAGGAGACCGGTTCCCCGTCGCCGCCAGGTATCCCAAAAACCCGCCGGCAAAGGTATCGCCGGCACCCGTAGGATCACGCACGTCTTCGAGGGGGAACGCCGGAGCGGCGAAGATCTGTTTCTCGTTGAACATGAGAACCCCATATTCTCCGCGCTTAATAATGAGTTGTTTGGGGCCTCGTGACAAGACGAGTTTCGCGACTCTGACCAAGTTTGACTCCCGGCCCAGGGCGCGCGCCTCTCCATCGTTGATGATCAGCACATCCACCTGCTCCAAAACCTTCCAGAGCGCGTCGCGCTGGCTATTGATCCAGAAGTTCATCGTATCGCATGCCACCAGGGACGGACGATGCACTTTTTGAAGGACGTCGAGTTGGAGTTTCGGATCAATGTTCCCGAGGAACAAGACATCCGGCGATCGATAGGCCTCTGGGATTTGGGGGCGAAACGTCTCAAAGACATTGAGCTTGGTATCAAGTGTATGAGCTTCGTTGAGCTGGTGCGTATACTCTCCTTTCCATCGAAAAGTAGCCCCGGGACGCCGTTCAAGCCCGCTCAGATCGATGCCGCGACTCTTCAAAAACGCGATATGCTGTTGAGGAAAATCTTCTCCGACCACGGCAATCAGAGCCACGGAAGTAAAGAAGCTGGCCGACGTCGAGAAGTAGGTAGCGGACCCTCCAAGAATATCCGTCGCCTCGCCAAACGGCGTTTTCACCGTATCGAGCGCGACCGATCCAACAACCAATAGTTTTCCCATGACTCAACTCGCTCCTTACTTTGGTGCCAAGACACGATGGGTAAGTGCCGTGCGCTTCTTCCGGACGGCCGCAGCTATGCTGTTCCGAGCGGTCACGATCGCATTGTCCAGCGCCCGATGACAGGAGCATGCTGGGGATTCGACAAGTGACGGCACTACAGCCCGCAACATTCGCTTAGCCAAGGCCACGTTGTGACGGAGTGTGGCAAGAATCCCTTCGACTGTGACAGTTTCTTCGGTCTCGTGCCAGCAATCATAGTCGGTTACCAGCGCGATCGTCGCGTAGCAGAGTTCGGCTTCCCGCGCCAGCTTCGCTTCCGGCATATTGGTCATGCCGATCACATCGACTCCCCACTGGCGATAGAGCCGCGACTCCCCTTTTGTCGAAAACTGGGGGCCCTCGATACAGAGATAAGTGCCACCATGATGGAGCGTGGCTCCCAGCTGTTGACCCGAGGAGGCGAGAGCTAGTGCCAGTGTGGCACAAATCGGTTCGCCGAAGGCGACGTGCGCCACGATCCCTCCTTCAAAGAAGGTGGAAGCGCGCCGTTTTGTGAGGTCAATGAATTGGTCAGGAACAACCACATCGCCCGGTCGGATCGACTCCTTCATGCTCCCCACAGCGCTCACAGAAATTACACGAGTGACCCCCAGCGACTTAAGCGCATAGATATTGGCGCGATAGTTGATCTCGCTTGGATTCAGCCGGTGGCCGCGCCCATGCCGGGAGAGAAACGCAACCGAGATCCCGTCGAGCATTCCCACGATGATAGCATCGGATGGGACACCGAAGGGGGTGCGCACCCGGACTTCACGAACCGATTTGAGTCCCTCAATGTCGTAGAGACCACTTCCCCCAATGAACCCCACCGAAGCCTGTCCGTCCATCTTTTTCCCCTTCATACGGATCCCTCTCTCCACGCCGTTTCCTGCATCACGCCCGACTGAGAACCCCTTTCCAATGCTCCAAGAAACTGATTGATGAGGGTGACGACTCGACCGACGATTGGGTCAAGGGGTTCGTTTCCCTCGATCGAAACCCACGCAATCCCCGGTTCCTTTCGAAACCATGTCATCTGCCGCTTTGCAAAGTGCCTGGTGTCCCGTTTGAATCGTCGAACCGTTTCAGCATAGTCGTACTCACCACCCAAGTGGGCGGCCACCTGCCGATAGCCCAGTCCCTTCATCGCCCCTAGGTGTCGTCCATATCCGCGATCGAGCAATGCCCGGGTCTCTTCTATCATTCCATGAGCCAGCTGCCAATCGATTCGTTCCTCAATCCGGCGGTACAGTACCTCTCTAGGCAGCTGCAGACCGATGAGAAGCGCCGAAAAGGCGGCTTCCTGAAACCTATGCTGACGATGCCACTCCGACAGGGGCTGTCCCGATAATCGGTGCACCTCTAGGGCCCGTATGATCTTTGCTTCATCGTTGGGGTGCAATCGTACCGCTGTGTCCGGATCCACATGGACCAACTCCGCATAGAGTTGTTCTCGCCCCTGTTCTTTACTGATCTTCATCAACCCAGCCCTCACGTGAGGGTCCGCCTGGGGAGCCACACACAACCCCCGTACCAACGTCCGGATATAGAGCCCTGTTCCACCGACTACAAAGGGCAACCGCCTCGTTGCATACAACCGGCCGATTTCCGCGAGTGCCGCCTGCCGATACCGGCCCGTGTTAAACTCCTGATCGGGATCGGCCAAATCGATGAGCCGGTGAGGGACACCCTGGCGCTCGTCGGCAGTTGGTTTATCCGTGCCGATATCCATGCCGCGGTAGACTTGGCGCGAGTCCGCCGCAAGTATCTCGGTGTCGAAGCGCTTTGCCACCTGCACGGCGATACGGCTCTTCCCAGCCGCCGTGGGACCAAGCAACACGATCAAGGGGCGACAGGCACACAGGGTTTCTGATAATGTCGACATATCCTCTCGGCGACGAGTTCTGGGCTACCAACCGGCCCGACCGAACATTCTCTCCAGATCATCCGTGCTGAGCCGAAATGAGGTCCGTCGACCATGGGGACAGGTCGTGATTTCCCCTTCGGCCCTCCAGTCCTCAACCAGGGTCTTGATTTCCACGGGCTCCATCTGACGGCCTGCTCGGACTGCACCATGACAAGCCAGGGACGCTAATACCGGCCGGACCTTCGCTTCCAAACTTGAGGCATTGTCCCATTGACTCAAATCATCAAGGAGATCTTGAAGAAACGTTTCCGGGTTGATCGTGCCCACCCCCACCGGCATCGCTCGGATCAATACCGCCGACGCCCCAAAAGGTTCAAGACCAAGTCCCAGCTTCTCAAGGTCACCTTGATGGCGCTGGAGGAGTGCGGCATGGGGAGTGGATAACTCGATCGATTCGGGAATAAGCAGAGGTTGGGTTTGAATGCCGCAGGCGGTCCAGGCACGAAACAGGCGTTCGAAGAGGACCCGCTCATGGGCGGTGTGTTGGTCGATCACGGTCAACTCGCCCCCGATCTGAACGACCAGAAACGTCCGATTGATCTGTCCCAGCGCAACCACTTCCGTTGAAGGAACTCGAACGTAGGGTTCTGCCTCTTCACTCACAAATGCCAGCTGTGTGTCGGTCCCAGACGGCGCGATGGCTCGAGGGTCCGCACCCATGAATGATCTCCTGACAGGAACGCCGACGGCGGGCAACACCCCCTGCTGCGGAAATGAAGTCGAGACCGGAACCTTAATCGATCCACTGACCGCCCCTTCGCCGCTCAACGAATGTCCTGGCACGATGGAGGATCGCTCCGGCGCTCCCAAAGCGTGCCGAATCGCTTGTCGCACGAATTGATGAATTGCTTCGTTCTCTAAGAATCGAACTTCTCTCTTCGTGGGATGGACGTTTACATCGACTCGGTCAGGATCGACGTCCAGAAACAACACGAACAGCGGATGGTGCCCCTTGGGCAGCAACGATCCATACCCTTCCATGACCGCATGAAACACGGCAGAATTGCGCACGGGACGCCGGTTCACGAACAGCTCTTGCGGTGTGCGTGACGACTTCGCATGGACCGCATCAACGGTATATCCGCTGATTCTGGCCGTCGGTAGAGCCGCCTGCACCAAGCGGCTCTGATCGAGAAACACACGCCGATACACCTGGCCAACTCGATCCCTGTCCGACAACGCGGCGGGGTAATTCAAAATCTCTTGGCCGTTATGCGTCAATCGGAAATGAACGGACGGCCAGGCGAGCGCCGCCTGCTGAATCGCGCGGCTGATGTGAGAGAATTCCGTGGGTATCGACTTGAGAAACTTCCTCCGGGCCGGCTGATTGTAGAACAGTTCCGTTACTTCGATTCTCGTCCCAGCCACCGGAGGGGCCTCGACGATCTTCCCGATCGTCCCACCCTTGATCTGGAATCCGGTACCGACCTCGGCCGACCGCATCGCCGTGGTGACGCGAACGTGGGAGACGGACGCGATGCTCGGCAACGCCTCGCCTCGAAACCCCATCGTGCGGACGGACCAGAGGTCCTGATCAGACTGGAGTTTGCTCGTGCTGTGCCGATCAAATGCCAGCGGGGCATCCTCTCGACTCATTCCCTCGCCGTCGTCCGTGACACGAATCAGAGCAAGCCCGCCGTTTTTGACCTCGACGGTTATGGAGCGACTTTCAGCATCGAGACTATTCTCAACGAGTTCTTTCACTACTGCAGCGGGGCGTTCGACGACCTCGCCAGCCGCGATGCGACTGACGACCTCGGCCGGCAAGACATGAATCTTCCCACTGCCGCCGTTCACCATCACGGCATAGAGCTCCTTAAGAGGGATGAGACAGTAGAATGGTGGGGCGTCGCCGCGCAGCGACGATCATCTGATTTCGGCCAACTTATTCTTCGCCAGTTTGGATTCGTCGGATGTGGGAAACTCTTCGAGGACACGTTTCAGATGCTTCCTTGATTTGACGAGATCACCCGTCTCGGCGGTCGCCAGACCGATCTTGTAGAGCGCGGCAGGGACTTTTTCATTGCCCGGATATTCCGCCACAAGATAGTCGAGCGTCTGGACGGCGCGTCCATAATCTTTCAAGTTGTAATACGACTCGCCCAACCAGTAGTGGGCGTTTGGAGTCAATGACGTACCTGGGAAATCTTTGACGAATCGCTGAAATCCAGCCACGGCGAGTTCATACTTTCCATTGAGATAATCGTTATAAGCCAGATTAAAGGCGGATGTCGGCGCAATCCCCGGCGCACCCGGCACGAGTGTCCCTGATTCCGCTGATTGCGCCGGTTTAGTCGGCCTGGATGGGCGCGGCTCAGAGGAAGCGGAATCAAGCTTCGCAGCCTGTTGGCCCATCGTGTCTTCCAGCTTAGCCAGTCGATTCTCAATTTTTTGGAGACGGGCGGCAAACTCATCGAATCGTGATTTGCTGGATTCCGCATCCTTGGCCCGCTCCACCGACTCCAAGCGACGCAGGACTGTATCCACCCGTTGATGGTCTTGTTCCTGCGATCGAGAGATTGTGGAGAGCTGATCACGGACTTCGATGTAATCTCCGTGCCTGGCGCAGCCGGTCAACAACAATGTCGGAACGAGCGCCCCGATGGTCACCACAGCAGACACGTGATGGTCATCCATGCTGGTTACCGAGCTTCCTTGAGTTGAACCAGCTTGTCCGACGCTTTCCCAGCCTCAGGGCTTTTCGGATATAACGTGACCACTTGTTTGAACGCCGTAGATGCCCGCTTCCTGTCTTTCAAGGCCAGATAGGAATAGCCTTTCTTCAGAATCGCAGCGGGCACCTTTTCACTCTTGGGATAGTCAAGCTCCACTCTGTCATACGCATCAATCGCCTTTCGAAACTCTTTCTTCCCGTAGTAAGACTCGCCCTCCCAATACCGGGCATTCGGCGCTAAATCAGAATTCGGATACTCCAGGAGGAATGTGGCGAACCCCTGGCGCGCGCCTTCCAAATCCCCCTCCCGAAACAGAGCCAGCACATGCTCATAGCGGGCCCTATCAGAGGGCTCGGCATTACTCTGCGCGGACTCGACAGCCGCGGGTGCTTGGGGTGCGGTACTTGTCGTCTGCGCAGAGGTGGTCTCCACATAGCCTTGATCTCCCGGTCCGGCACTTGGTTCCAGCTCGACCCGATCCGAGCCCCCAGGATCGCCGCTTGGTGCCGGGACTAATCCTTGGGCCTGCTTGGTGGGCTGCTGACGGGCGCCGGAATTGTAACTGATCTGCCCCACCGCCTTCTCGATGGATTCGATCCGGCGGTCTTGCTCATCAAACCGAGCGGTGACTTTCTGCCCGACTGACTCTAACGCCTTGGCGACGGTTGTGACGCTTTTATTCACCTCGCTGGCATGGGCTGATGACGTTTTGGCATCCGCGTCGATTCGAGCAGCTAGCGCCTTCGAACTCTGCTCTTCCTGTCCGACACGATCGTTCAATCCCGTCAGCGCCTCTTTGAATCCCGTCAGCGCCTGTTGGAATTGGGTAACCTTTTGCGAGACTTGCTCAAGTCGGTGTTGATTCTCAACCAAACCCTTTTGTTGCTCATCGAGCTTGGCGTCCACCCGTTTTGCCAGCCCATCGTTCGTCCGCTGAACGACCTCGACGATATCTTTCTTCAACCCCGCCATCGCCGCTTCCATCGCTTTGGAGATTTCGTCCAGTCGGGCTGCGACTTTGGCATCTTGATTGTCGAGACTTTTCTGGAACCAGACATACCGTGTCGTGTTGTCGGCATCCATTTTTACGGTCAGCAGCTCGAGTTTTTTCGTCTGTTGCTCCAACTGCGCCAACCGATGCTTGAGATCCTCCTGTCTGGCCTGGAGATCCCCAACCTGATGCAAGACCCTCTCAAGATCGCCGCGCAACTGAGGCAATTCATGTTCTCGTAGGGCAGAAATCTCTTGACCCTGCCGGGCCCTGGCTTGAGAAAATTGATCGTCCTGCTGCTTGATGCGCTTCTGCAGGACTTTCTCCGTCTGTAAGAGATCAGCCTGCTGCGCGCAACCGGACAGGAATGCGAGCGAGACGATGATGACGACCGCCGCGGCGCAACTCGCTTGCGAATGAGGTTCAATCCCCATGCGGCCTTGCGGCAGGCTCACGCGAGGAAACCCGGCATTCTCGCGGCGCGCCAGTGCGTTCTCGCGGATTGCACAACCGTGCATCCTACTTGCCCGTCTTGACAATGATATGCCCACGTCGGTTCTGCGCATAGCACGACTCCGCACGTTCTTTGCAAAACGGCCGCTCTTTGCCGTACGACACCGTTGACAGATGGTTGGCGGTCACACCAAGCTCGACAAGATAGTTGCGGACCGCTTTGGCCCGTTTCTCGCCTAAGACCAAGTTATAAGCTGATGTCCCCCGTTCGTCACAGTGTCCCTCGATTTTCAATTGCACGTTTGGATTCGATTTCATCCATTCTGCATTACGGGAAAGCGCCTGACGTCCCTCTTCTGTAATTGAAAAGCTATCGTAGGCGAAAAAGACGTCACGCAATCTCGCTGCAAGCGATGCGGATTGTTCGGCTCGGATCTCTTCCATCTGGCGGTCGGCCTTGCCCGGATCGGCCTTGGCCATCAAGGTGTTTCCTCCGTTCCCCACGTGTTCTTCGGATGGACTCTTGTCTAATCCACGTAGTCCGCTCGAGCTGTCTTGTCCGGAAAGCGAGGTGTCGGGGAAATTTGGACTTACGCCCCCCTCGGTCGCCCCCTCAGACCCCTTGGTCATCCCCTCAGAACCCTTGGCCATCCCCTGTTGCGAAGACTGGGTGTCTCCGCCGGACAGGACGGCCTTCTTGGAGCACCCTGAGATCCCCAGCGTACCCACTCCGAGAGTCAAGACCAA
>JBQTHY010000163.1:0-5604 GCA_052389395.1 Nitrospiraceae bacterium
GCATGTCACGGTAATGGGATAGGGAATACTGCATATACTGGTACGTGAGACGTGATTTTTCCGCGAGGCCCTGCGGGGTCAAGAGATAGCGAATTCTGTGGGGGGGGATGGTCGTAATCTTGATATAGCCTTTTCTCGCAAGGCGCTTCAGGTAGAGATTGGTGAGGCCCAACGCCACCCCCAGTTTGGTGGCGAGGGAGCGCTGGGTAACCGAGCCATTCCGCTCGACTTCATTTAAGAGGAGAAGATCCCGTTGCCCTTGAAGATTCATAGGTTAGAACCACGACCAACTGTGACGTTCAGAATATGAACATGATTAGATGAGGGAGTCAAGCAGATTCTTCACTTTCGTAAATTGGGGAGGGATTTTCTGTAGGTATTGGGGGTGCAATCAGGGCTAGATGTGGACGACTGCCAGGGGAGATGAACAATGTACCGTCTCGGCAACCTGCTCGGCAACCTTCTCTACGGAAAACCGATCGAGACAATCCCAATAGGGGCAGGCTTCGTAGATGCATTTCTCACATGTGGGAACGTCCGGGCGCAGGAGTACCCCCTTCCCCAACGGTTTCCATCTCATCGGCAATTGATTCCGCCGTGGATCAAACAAACTGACATTCGCAATGCCGAGCGCCGCGGCAAGATGAGCCGGTCCGGTTGATCCGGACACGACCACCTGAGCTGTGGCAATGACAGCCATTAACTCCCGGACTGAAAGCCGCCCCATGAGATTGCTGATTCCGGGCGGTAACGACGCACCCGAGAGTATTTCGCGCTCAAACTCTGCTCGCTCTCCGTCGCTCCCTGTCAGGGCCACCCCGTACCCTCTACGCGCGAGCTCACGCGCCAGGTCCCGATAAGGTTCCAGCCGCCAGCGGCGCCCGGAGACCCCCCCTGGGTGAATCACCACACGCGGGGTTGGCAAGCCCGTCCATTGCCGTTCTCCCACACTCCGATCCGCTTCTACCACTGTCAGCCTAGGCTGACTGACCTCTAATAGGCTTAGCCCTAGCCCCTTTAACATCCCGACGTTGTATTCCGATTCATGTTTCGAGAAATCACTGCGATGGTCATAGATGCGCCGATTGGCCAGTAGGCTATACCAGCGAAATCCTGTTGCCACTCGAATCGGAACACGTGCAAGAAATGCCGCCCACATCAGGCGACGGAACGGTTTGAGAAAGATCGTCGCCTCCACACCATCAGAGAAAGCGGTCCGAAGGTCTTCCAAGCGGTCTGTCCAGCGAATCGTTCGTACATAATCCACATCGGGATGATGATCGAGGATGGGCGCAACGACGGGGCTCGTGAGAAATCCGATCTTCACACCAGGAACCAGTTGTCTCAGTTGCGATGCAACCGGGAGAGAAAGGACTACGTCACCGATGCCGTCGGGACGAACGACAAGAATATTCATCGGGGTATCGCTTGCTCGGTCAACAGGTGCCGCGCCGCTTCGACCACATCATTCGGCTTGATGAGATGGAGGCATTCCATTTCGGGAGAGTGTCGGCAGACTCGACTGAAACAGGGGCTGCAGGGTATCTGACGAGCCAATGGACGGTGGCCCACCCCTTAAGGACCAGTCCGCGTGGCGCTTGTTGGTCCGAACAGCGCGACGACCGGCGTGCCGACGGCGGCGGCGATATGCATCGGCCCTGAATCGTTGGTTATCACCAACGCCGCCCTCGAAAGGAGCGCCGGCAGACATCCGATCGAGATAGCACCGGTTAAATCGACGAATGGACTCTTTGTCATCGCCCTCAGCTGATTCGCGTCATCCTGCTCATCGGAGCTTCCTATCAGGACAACCGGACCAAAACCTTCCTTGTGCAATTGGTCAAGGACAACGGCGAAGGAACTGAGGGGCCATCGCTTCGTCGGCCAGCGCGCGGATACATTCATCCCCACCCACGAGCTATCCACTGAGCTTCCCTTACGTTGGAAAACATCCCGAACTACTGCAAAATCTGCATCCAGCATCTTGAATCGGAATTGCGGCGTCCCTTGTGGACGTGCACCCAGCGCTGCCGCGACGAGGAGATATCGATCAACCGCATGCATTTCGACAGTCGGCACCGGGACCCGATGCGTATAGAACCAGGGGCTCCCTTCCCTCCCGTTGGCTAATCCAATACGCTGTGATGCGCTGCTCAGCCATGCAAGAGCTCCGCTGCGAAAGAGCCCCTGCAAATCAACCGCAAGGTCAAACCGTTCGGCTCGCAGCGCGCTCACTTGCCCAAGCCAGCTCCCCACCGCCGCATCTACCGGCCAGACATGATCAACCCCTGCAGCTCGCTCAACGAGATCTGCCCACTGACGCTTCACCAACCACGTCAGTCGGGCTGCGGGCCAGCGATCCTTGAGTGCTGCAACTACCGGGAGTGCGTGGACAATATCCCCCAGCGAGCTGGGTTTGATGAGGAGGATACGCCGAAAGTCAACCATGATGATGCCAAGAGCTATCAGCCCTCAGCGGTCAGCTTCTCAGCAAGAGATTCTGGCTCATGCTGAAGGCTCTTTGCTGAAGGCTGAACGCGATTCGCCGCATCTGCCAGGATCCAATCGACAGCGTGGCTTAGAGATTCGGTGACGGTATTGGGCTCTACTCCCCCGGCGGAAAGTTCAGAACGGGTCCGTGCCTCCTCGACACCGGTCGTCACCAACAGACTCTTGGACCCAATTCGCTTAGCCAGTTGCATGTCCCGAGCGTGGTCTCCGATCACATACGACCGAGAGAGATCAACCTGCTGCTCACGCACAGCCTGCTCGATCAACCCTGTTTCCGGTTTTCGACAAGAACACCCTTCATCAGGATGATGGGGACACACATAGATTGCATCCAACGATGCACTGCCTGCGTGGAGGAGTTGTCGCATCTTTCCGTGGACCCGGTCGAGATCTCCAAGCGACAGTAGTCCCCTGGCGATCCCCGATTGATTTGTCACGACAATCAGCCGGGCGCCAGCTTGTTTCAGCCTGGCGAGAGCCTGGGATACACCAGGCAACAATTCGAACTGGTCGGGAGACCGGATGTAGCCATGGTCCAGATTTAAAGTCCCATCGCGATCCAAGAAGACAGTAAAACCTGAGAGGATGTTTGTTTGGTCCCTCTGGTCTGTTCGGTCTGTCTGGTCTGTCTCGATCAAGGAATCTGACCGACGAGATAGACCTGATAGACAAGACAGACGAGAAAGACTCGCCAGACCAGCTTCATACACCCGATCGACTGACACCCGTGTCATACAGCGGTGGTCGATCGGGCATTCTCTGAGGAGGCAGGGCGCACAGTCGACCGGTTCTCGCACGATGGACCGCTCTTGCCCATAGGGCGCGGTTGTTCTCCAGTCCGTCGGACCAAAGATCGCTACGACCGGCACCCCACAGGCTGCGGCAATGTGCATTGGACCGGTATCGTTGGTGAGCAGAAGGCGACAACGTTTCGCCGCTGCCATCAGTTCGCGAATGGTCGTCGTCCCGGACAACACCACTGACCGCGCATCAATGCGGGCTGCGATGTCCTTCCCCAGAGATTCTTCTCCTGCGGCCCCAAGAATCAACACTGCCACTTGTTTCCCCTCATCCTGTCGCAATCGGCCGACAAGCCGCTGTGCGACCTCTGCGAATCGCTCTGGCAGCCAACGCTTGGCACGTCCGTACGTCGATCCTGGGTTGATTCCGATCACGATGTCCGAGGACCCTATGCCGGCTGACATGAGTTTCGTTTCAAGCATGCGCTCATCATTGGCCGAAACGACCAGTGTGGGAGCAGACGGCTCACCGGCCATCCCCAGCGGTTTGAGCAAATTCCAATAATAGCCGACTTGATGCCTTAGTACACCACGATCAGGCACGGCAATGGGATCCGTGAGAAAAAACGTGCGCCCATCGGTGGCATATCCATACCGTCGCGGGATTCCCGCAAGCCAGGTGAGGAACGCTGCCTCGAAGGCATTCTGAAACAGCACCACAAGATCGAACTGCTGTCGGCGCAACATGCCAGCAAGCGTCCACTTACCTGAAAGCCCCGCGTGGCTGCCCTTGTCGTCATAGACCAACACCCGATTCAGCCCAGGATACCCGATGAACAATTCCGCGATGGCGGACTTGGCCAGCATTGTCAGCTCTGCCTGAGGAAACAGGGCCCTCAGCCCGCGGAGCGCCGGCTCGCACATCACCGCATCACCGATCCAATGTGGCGCCCGCACCAGCAGCCGTTTGATCGATTCTCTACGCATAGGCTTCCTCGGCGCACATGCGCCGCGTGATGTGCGGGAAACGCGCGACCCGCGAGACGAGCGGGACAAGCGCGACAAGCGGGAAAGGCGAGGCGGGCAAAAACAGACCCGCGGGCAAGAAGGGGGTCCCGCCTATCCGGTTTTTTATTCCTTTCGCGCTTCTCACTCTCGTCGCGCGCTTCTCGCCAGTCCCGCTCGTCGCGCGTTTCCTGCTCATCGCGCCTTGCCCCCGTCCCCCAATACCAGCTTGCGCAGTCGCTCTTCCCCTCGCACCACTTCCGCCCTCAGTCGCAATGCCCACCACGAATCTTCCGGCGCTAGCAACGGAAGCACTTTGCCGGCGTCCTTTTCAGTTGTCAGTACGATCTCCGCGCCCACGGCCTGGGTATTCGTACGGATCTGACAGACATCGTCGGTACGGTAGTGATGATGATCTTGAAAGACCGTCTGGCCCAGTGCCTCGACCCTTAGTGACGCAACGGATCGGTGGAAGGACTCGGTATTCCCGATGCCGCTCACCAGCCAGGCCTTTTTCCCATGACACCACTCCACTGGCTTGTTCTCCCCCGCAGACGCCGACACAACGGACTCCGGCTTAAACACCACTTCGATCAATTCTTCGACTGGAAGATGAATCGCCTGCAACCGGACGCGAATGGCCTCCACATCTTCCTTGGAATCGGCCCGTGTGATCACCACGGCAGTCGCGCGCTCAAGTCCTCTGAGGGGTTCTCGCAACCGGCCGGCGGGAACCATCGCATCGAGCCCTGTTGCATCGGTGGCATCGAGCAACACCAGGTCAACATCGCGGCTGAGCGCACGATGCTGAAACCCGTCGTCTAAGATCATGCACTCGACTGGACCCTGATTCAGCACCCACCGACCAAGCGCTCTCCGATCAGCTCCTACGGCCACAATCGCCTGCGGGCAGCGCCGCGCGATCAGGAACGGTTCATCCCCCGCCTCGGATGGACCGGCCAGGAGTTGAGACCCGTCAGACACGAGAAGATGCGGGGCGGTACTCGCCCGCTTGTACCCCCGACTGAGCACAGCCACCCTCTGCCCTTCAGCCTGTAACCATTCCGTCAAGAGAATCACCAACGGCGTCTTGCCGGTACCCCCCACAGTGACATTTCCCACACTCACCACCCGACAGGGCAACCGGGAGGACTTGAACCAGCCTCGGCGATAACACCAGAGCCGAACTCGGACGATGAGGCCGTACAATACCGCGACCCCGTAGAGCCCCTTTCGAACCGGCTGTCCAGGATGCAAGAGCACCATGTTATGGTCTGGCCATGACTGGTCCTGGCGCTGTTTCGACGAACCGCTTGGAACCGGATGGAGCGGAAGTCAGACAGGATTC
>JBQTHY010000164.1:0-12154 GCA_052389395.1 Nitrospiraceae bacterium
CTTCCTGATGCTTGCGTACACATCACAGGAATGGCGATCTCTTCGAGCGCCAGGGGAGTTTTGCAGATCGTGGCCGGGATTTTCTCAGGGGAGTGCGAAGCCAAGAGCACTTGCACGGCAGGACGAACTGCCGTAGAGATTGCAGTGACCTGACTGGAAACCGCAAGAGATCCAGCTCACCGGGGGGGGTAGGACCATGAGGCAGTATCGCATCCGACCAGGTATGAGAGTTCGGTTGGACAAGATGGATCCCAGCGATACCGGCGACTACAAGAAGGCTGATGAAGGGAAAGAGAAGGCGAGGGCGACTACGGCGGAGTTGATCGGACAGCTTGGCGAACTCCAGGACAGGCTCTATGCGAACAGCGAGCAATCGGTGCTGGTGGTGCTCCAAGGGATGGATACAAGCGGCAAGGACGGGACGATTAAGCACGTCATGTCCGGGGTCAATCCGCAAGGGTGCAAGGTAGCTTCGTTCAAAGCTCCGTCCAACAGCGAACTCGCGCACGATTTTCTTTGGCGTGTGCATCTTGAAGCCCCACCGAAAGGCCACATCGGCATTTTCAATCGGTCCCATTATGAAGACGTCCTCATTACTCGGGTGCATGGGTGGGTGACGGAAAAAGTGGCCAAGCAACGGCTCAACCAGATCAAAGAGTTCGAGGATATGCTGTACGAAAACGGGACGACCATCCTCAAGTTTTTCCTCAATATCTCCAAAGACGAACAGAAGGAACGGCTCGAGGAACGGATTCGCGATCCCGGGAAACGCTGGAAGTTCAACGAGGACGACCTAGAAGAGCGCAAGCTGTGGGAGGACTACATGCGGGCCTTCGAACATGTGTTGGCCGCCACGAGCACGGATTACGCGCCATGGTATGTCGTGCCGGCCAATCGGAAGTGGTATCGGAATCTCGTCGTGGCCTCGACGATTGTCGAGGCGATGACTGAGTTGAACTTGAAGCGGCCGCCTGAACCGGCCGGTGTGGATTTCACCACGTTAAAGATCGTGTAGCTCCATTGCTGAAGACGCTTGTCCGTCGGCGGAGAACACGTAATACGGCTCTGGGGTCTTTGTAGGGTATGATGCAGGAGCGCGCAGTCCCTTGCCTCTCGTGGGCTTGCCGCCTGTTTGTCGGCGGAATTCTGCTCGTGTCTGCTCTAGGCAAGTCCCTTGACCTGGCGGGGTTTGTGGAGGTGCTGTTCACCTATCGCGCGATGCCGGCTTCGTTCCTCTGGCCCATCGCGCTGATAGTCACGGGCCTCGAATGGGTGTTAGGAGTCTGGGTCCTCTCCGGATGGCGGCTTGCGACAGGGGCCCTTGCAGCCTTGGTTCTCTACGCGGGCTATGCGGTGGTGATGACGTTGTCGCTTGTCCGCGGGCTGGACCTTGCCAACTGTGGCTGCTACGGGGTGTTCTTCCCCCAACCGCTGCGGTGGTATTCACCCTTGGAAGATCTGGTTCTCGTTGGCATGTGTTATGCGTTACGGATCACTGCAAGAAAGGTCTCTGCTCCCCATTGACACAATGTTCTAATGAGCGTAGGAAACAAAAGCGGCCCGATACACGCATGGAAGTTCGAGAGATCGAACAGACCGAACGGCTGTTATCCAGGTCTCTCGGTGACTTCAACAACGAGAGGAGGGTGGATATGGACGACGCAACTCCACCTGGTCTATCAGGCCCGCCGATGCGAGGGCGGGTTTCTCGTCGGTCGTGCTAGCCGGTTCTCCACTGGCTGTGCCGTACGGCACAAGAGACCAACCGGATATCAGCCTCAACTCAACTCGGAGAACTAGGCGAAGCGCGAGGAACACAAGCGCCTGGGATTGACGAAGTCTCCCCCGACGGGAAACCGGCACCAGACGTGACATCGCGCGGGTCTTGCGGGCCGCGACAATCGGTTGATCAGGCATACCGGCGTCCTAAGCGCCATTCTACGGGCGGCCTCCCACCAGAGTGCAGGGCCGCCCGTGGTGTATTCGTGCAAGAAAACAATCCATAACAAGCCGATTGAGAGTTCCTTTGCTGCTCACCCATTTCCACATCCTCAAACTCCTGTGCCTTAGCCACCCGACCCCATACATTCCTCGATGCCGAACTCGCAGGGCTTTCTTTTGTGAGAAGACTCTCCTACCATGGTGGGCCTATGGTCAAGAAGAAGGACAACCCTGCGGGTGCGGTTGGTGCGGGGCGGCGGCGCAAACCGGTTGACACTTCAACGGGGCTGACTGCGACCGAGCTTCAGTCTGCGGCCCCTCCAGCCGACGTCGCGACGCTTCATCGGGCGATCGACCAAGATGGCGGGAAGGTGCTTGACGTCTATCGTGACCCCTATGGAGGACGCTGGATGGTGCTCGCAGCCTTGCCGATCGAGTTAGTCGAGCCCACGCCGTATCAACGGCATCTCTCCGATACCCATGTCAGGAAGTTAGAGGCGGTTATCGGCAAGATCGGCCGATATCTCGACCCGATCATTGCCGTGCGGACGGCGGAGCCCGAACATGCGGCCAAGTACTGGACGCCGAACGGAAACCATCGCCTCTCGGCGATGCGAACGCTTGGGGCGAAGAGCATCGTCGCGATCGTCGTGCCGGAACCGTCGGCGGCCTACCAGA
The DNA here is from genome assembly GCA_052389395.1 of Nitrospiraceae bacterium. Taxonomy (GTDB): domain Bacteria; phylum Nitrospirota; class Nitrospiria; order Nitrospirales; family Nitrospiraceae; genus Nitrospira_D. The sequence goes on from JBQTHY010000164.1 coordinate 2,620, forward strand.
TTCTCGCCCTGAATACGGAGAAGGGGCATAACCTCCGCGAGAAGGCGCTGGAAGTGATCCGCATGTACAAGAAACTGGCTCAACTCAATGAGGCCACAGAAGCAATCTACTCGCTTGAGTTTGAAGAGCCGGCCTTTATCACGCTTGGTCTCTGCTATGAAGAGCGACCAAGATTTAGTGGTGGGGCCTATCATCCCGTCCTGAAACGAGTGGAGGACTTTCTGGAGAAGCCGCTGCATGCAGCCATGGGTCTTCGGCAGCAACGGGCGAAGACCGTACTGGCGCTGGATGACTTGATTGTCAAACAAGTGGAAGCTCTCAAGGCGAAGGGTTTGACCAGCCCATACCTCAAGAATTTTGTCGTGGCCCGCGTGAATCCCCTGCGGTTCCGTCCGAAAGACGCTCCTTCCCTGTCGTTTGATGAAGCCCTCGCCCGTATGACGCAGGCCACGACAAAGTTTGATCCCGATAAGATCAAGATGGACGATCTGGCCAAGTCCGGAGGGGTCTCGGACGACTCCGAGTAGCAATCCCTGTGTCCCTCGCCTTGTAACTTCGCCGATAGCCCCTTTACAATACTGCTCTCATCCAGCTTACGAGGAGGCTCCCATGGCTCTTGCTGACAATAAGTGCGTGCCCTGTCGCGGTGGCGTGCCACCCCTGCCGAATGATCGTGCCCAGGCGTTGCTGAAAGAACTTGGACGAGGCTGGTCGCTAAACGGGCTAGGACATCTTGAACGTTTGTACACCTTCAAAGATTTCGCCCAGGCCCTAGCCTTCGTGAACAAGGTGGGCGCGGTGGCGGAAACGGAGGGTCACCATCCGGATCTGTATCTGGCCTGGGGGAAGTGTAAAGTCGAGATCTGGACCCACAAGATTAACGGCCTCACCGAGAGCGATTTTTATCTCGCGGCCAAGTCGGATCGGGAGTTTGAACCGTTCTTAGCCGGCGCGGCCTGATTGCTGGAGGTTTGAGCTGCTATCTGTGCTTTTCGGTGGAGTGCGCTGATGAGCGACAAGGCACCGGTTGCCCTCGTCAACATGCCCTTCAGTTACTCGAAGTATCCTTCGATCCAGCTCGGCACGCTCTCCGCGCTCCTTAAGTCCAAAGGGATCTCCGTCGATTGTCACCATCTCAACGTCCGGTTTGCCCACAAGATCGGTGTGCCGCTCTATGAAATGATCTGCGAGAAGAGGGCGCTCTTCGGCGAATGGCTCTTCTGCTATCTGCTCTTCCGAGACAACCAGAAACGAATCGAATATCCCCGCGTCTTCAAGCCGGTGTTCGAGCAGATCACGCAGCAGAGCGGCAACTCGCACTCGTTTTTCGAGGACATGGCCGCGCACACCGCTCCCCAATTCCTCACCTGGGCCATGACGACGATCGACTGGAGCCGGTACAGAATGGTCGGGTTCACCTCGACGTTCGATCAGAACGTCGCCAGCCTGACCCTGGCGAAGCTGATCAAGGACCTCTATCCCACCGTGAAGATTATCTTCGGCGGGGCGAATTACGACGGCGAGATGGGCCTTGAATACTTCAGAGCCTTTCCCTTCATCGATTACGTTGTGTGCGGTGAGGGGGAGGAAACCTTCCCTGCTTTGGTACGCCAGATTCTGGACGGTACGACAAAGGGCTCTCTCAGTGGGGTGGCCTACCGGCAAGGTGACGAGATTTGTTTCACACCGAACACGTCACTGTTCTCCGACTTTGCGAACGCCGGCCCCCCCGATTACGACGACTACTACCGCCTGCTCGCTGAGCTGGGCGAGGCGGCTCAGGGGCTCGATCGGATCCTGCTTTACGAAGGCTCGCGCGGCTGTTGGTGGGGCGAGAAGCACCCCTGCACGGTTTGTGGGTTGAACGCGCAGAGCATGAAGTTCCGCGCCAAGTCGCCCGATCAGGTGATCCACGAGATGACCTATCTATCCGACCGATACGACACGACCCGGTTCCGGCTGGTCGACAATATTATCGACATGCAGTACGTCGATCAGCTGTTCGGCCGGTTTGCGGAAAAACGTTGCGACCTCGATGTGTTCATCGAGACCAAGAGCAACCTGCGCAAGGATCAGATTCGGACACTGGCAGCGGGCGGCGTCAAGTGCATGCAGCCGGGATTGGAGAGTCTGAGCTTATCTCAGCTGCGTACGATGGATAAAGGCGTCACTCCGATGCAGAACATCATCTGCCTGAAGTGGAGTCTCTACTATCATGTCGCGGTCTCGTGGAATATCTTGCTGGGCTTTCCTGGGGAAACCAATGAGGATTACCAGCGGCAGATCGCTCTTATTCCGTCTGTGGTCCATTTGCAGCCGCCGGAAGCCATAGGGAAATTCTGGCTCGAGCGGTTCAGTCCCTACTTTACACGTCCCCATGAGTATGGGGTGCACATCACCGGCCCGGGGATGGCCTATGAGTATGTGTATGACGCTCGGTTGGTGGACCTGAAAAAGATTGCCTACGACTTCGAGTACCAACTCGATGATTGGGAGGTCGATCCGCAAGTCTATGAGGAACTCGTCGGCCTCGTCCACGAATGGCAGCGCCGCTTCGCATCAGGCGACAAGCCGTTCCTCTACTATTCGAAGGCGATGAATTACGTAACTGTGTATGATGGGCGCACTCCTGGCGTGCCCACGCGGGAACGGTACGGTTGGCCGGCGTCCTTTATCGTCGAGTTTTGCAACGAAGCCCCTAAGAACGCGGAGCAGATTCGTGGTGCTGTCCAGGCCAAACAGGATCAAGGCGACGGGTCTCTCGATGCGGTTACCGTCGCTCTAGCAGATCTGACGGCAAAGCGCATACTGTACGAAGAACGAGGCAGGTACTTCACCCTTGCGATCCCGGAGCATCTGTTCATCTAGTCGAGACTTTGCCCTCTCGATCGCACCACACCTTCACCGATTGAAAAATGACGAGTGCCCAGTGATGGGTCCCATTTCACATCGAGAGCTTCTCAGCCACATTCCGCATCTGCACTCCGTGTACCAAAGAGGCTCCGCCGCGGATGGCGCAGGCCACGTGGACGGCCTCCGTCATCTCTTCAACGTTCGACCCCTTTTCCAGCGAGGCCTGTGTGTAGGCATCGATGCAGTAGGGGCACTGAACAGTGTGGGCCACGGCGAGCGCAATGAGCGCCTTCTCCCGCTCCGTCAGCGCCCCTTCTGCAAAGACGGCACTGTAGTAGCCTGCGAACTTGTCCCATAGTTCTTTGTTGCCTTTCCCCATGTCAGAAAACTTCTTGAGATCATGCGAATGGTAGTAAGAGTCCATAGGAGCCTCCTGTATCCATTCCGACGTTCGCCAGAGAGCGTACAGAATGGTAAGTGCAAAAGAAACGATCAGGCATGACCGGGAGGGTCGGGCTCGACATTGGACAGCACTTCGGAAAACCGATTACCAACGATGTCGGTCACCTTGGCCATGAGATCCGTTACTTCTTTCCATTCGTCTTGCAGCAGGTCATGTTTCAACTGGGGATGGATCGCCCATTGGGCGTCAACCTGCGTTCCTTTACGACTGACGAAGACACGGAGCAACTCGACGTCCCAAGCGGTGGGGTTGGTGGTGTTTTCATCAGAAGGATTTCCCTTCGCCTGGCCTGAAGACGGCGTTGCGCGTGCCATGGTCAAGAATCTCCCACGTGAGCCATACGTAAAAGCATACCCCATTGATTGTCTCGTTGTATATCAAGGAGTCTGCCCAGCATGCTAGGCAGCAGGCGGTCTGGGGGTGATACGTGGGCTTGTGCGTGGTACGGTCATCTCGAATCGTTCTATGAGGATTATTGTATTTGAGACGTCCCCTCGTTGAGCACCTTCAGCATGGATTGATGGATGCAACCATTACTTGCGACTATTTCCTGCCCATAGATGGAAAAATCTTCTCCGCAGAAATTTGTGAGACGCCCTCCGGACTCTCGTACGATCACAGACCCGGCGGCCATGTCCCACGGATTGAGCTTGACTTCCCAGAATCCGTCAAAGCGCCCGGTCGCCACGTAACACAAATCCAGCGCGGCAGATCCTGTCCTCCTTATGCCCTGCGCCTTCAGGGAAAATGCCCCAAAGTGATCAAGGTTTTTTCTCGATGATTCCCTGATGTCGTACGCAAATCCAGTTACGAGAAGGCTGCCGTCGAGAGACGTCGTGTCCGACACGTGGATGGGTTGGCCGTTCAGCCGGGCGCCGCGACCTTCTACCGCAGTGAAGAGTTCATTCCGCGATGGATCAAACACGACGCCAAGGATGCAACGTCCCCGATACTCCAACCCGATCGATACGCAATAGGCTGGATAGCCGTGAGCGAAATTCGTAGTGCCGTCGAGTGGATCAATGACCCAGAGATAGGGCGATGGTGACTGCTCAATCTGCCCCCGTTCTTCAGCCAGGAACCCATGGGTTGGGAAGTGTTTGCGAATGTTGTCGATGACACATTGTTCGGCTGCATGGTCCGCGTCCGTCACCGGATTGATCAAGTTTTTGTGCTCGATCCGAAATCCTGATCTGACATAACCCAGGAGCAGGGCTCCGGCTTCCTTGCTGGCGGCGATTGCTGTTTCAAGCAGGATGTCGCTGGAAACCTGGTCGGATGGGATGGCCACGCCGGATAATAGCACGGGAGAACAGTGGGGTAGGCAGAGGTTCACAGGTTAGGTACATTCAATTTCATGATGATTTGGCGAAGCAGAGCCAGATGCGGCTGCGGTAATTCTGCAAGCCATTGAATGTACTGCGGACGGGTTCATTAATATAAAGTTCAACACGACTCATGCAATAATTACGTGCGCGCATGTTTGCTTTGATCCTACAAATACATTATTCAATGATAAAATCTTGACAAAGATTAGAAGCAATGCTATAAAGCAAGCATGCTTAGTCGGAGACGCATGTGGAAGAACTAACCGACATCCTCGTTGGTCTAGAACAGCGCATCACGGCGTACAAGAACCGGTTTCAGGAACTGGAGAAAAAGCGCCGTCGGCTCGACGATGAGATTGCGACCATTAAGAAGTACCTCGAACTTGCAGAAACGCTCTATCGAGTCGAAGCGGACAAGGCCAAACTCGCCAGTCTTTCCAACCAACTGATTACGGATGATCCAAAAGGCGTCCGACCTCATCCGGTCATGGATGTGACCGACCAATCACGGGAAATTCTTCTCGGTCGGAGTAAGTACGTCGGGAAAAGTGTGCCTGAGGCGGCTTACGAGATCCTCCGTGAATCGAATCGGGCGATGCATGCCAAGGAACTTGTGCAACGACTGGTTGAAGGCGGTTTGCAGATCAAGGGGAAAACGCCGCTGACGTCGATTGCAACTTCGCTAAAGCGCGACAAGCGTTTCAGAAAAGTCGGCCCGAACACGTTCGAAGCGTTGGACGATATGCTGATCCAGGCTGTGTAGGGAGCAATCGCTGGCAAACTGAAAAGAACGACGAAGGGGGGTGAGAGTCTTGGCAACGAAGAAGGCAGCGAAGAAGAAGAAGAAGTAGTTCCCGCCTCGACTTGAACGCCGGGAGCGAGGCCACTCGCTCCCGGCGTCATTTTTCACAAGGCCGCGCTCCCAAAGAGAACAGCGCTTCGCCAGTACAGCCCCGGATATCACTCTAGAAATCGAAGAGTGGATCTTTAGGAAGCTTGAAGGGCAATGGCGGCCTGGAGGCGAGCCATGCTCAGTGCTGGCCGCTTATCTACCGCGAGAGGCTCTGCGTTGAGAAGCACCCATTTCTCAGGTTGTTCAAGGATCTGCTGAACCAACCGAGTGTGGAGAGCATGCCCGGATCGTTCCGCGACGATATGGCCGATGAAGGGCATCCCTAGGAGCGAGAAATCGCCGATGAGATCGAGGACCTTATGACGAACAAACTCATTGAGGAACCGTAGGCCGGATTGGTTGACAATGCCGTCCTTTGACAGCACGACCGTGTTGTCCAAGGTTCCACCTTGCCCGAGCCCGCGCGCCCACAATGCCTGGACTTCGTGGAGGAACCCAAACGTCCTCGCTTCAGCGATATTGCTTTCGAAGACGCTTGGAGAACAGTCATGAACATAGGTCTGAGTGTTTATGAGAGGATGGTCATAGTGGATGGAATAGGTAATACGAGGCGTGGCTGAGGGTTCTATCCACACCTTCTTCGATCCTTCAGACACCTCAAACGGCGCCATGATCTTCAGAAAAGGCTGCTTCTGGTTCTGCGAGATCACGCCGACAGATTGGATCAAACGAACAAATGGCGCTGCGCTCCCATCCATAACAGGGACTTCGCTCGCCGTCACATCGATATACACGTTATCAACATCAAGGCCTGACAAGGCCGCAAGCAAATGTTCAATGGTCTTAACCTGGAAGCCGTTGCCGCTGATGGCTGTGCACAGTTCAGTCGGGACGAGGTGTTCTATTGAGGCGGAGACGAAAGCGCTTACATTCTCGTTCCGATTGACGAAAACCACCCCTGTGTCAGGAGGAGCAGGTCTAAGTGTGATCGTCACAGGTTGGCCAGAGTGAAGCCCAACACCCGAACAGGTTACCGCCGATGCTAACGTCTGTTGATTCCGCACAAGTCCCCCCGTCACACGAATTTCGATAACTGCGGCGTAAGATCAGCAATTAACATGCCAACACAATATCATCGCAAGTTATTCAAAGATTACATAAAAATTAACAAGCGACAAATGTCTCGCTGTGTCATATAAAACACAACTGTTGCTTTTCAAGGGAAAAACCAGGACCAGGAAAGAATGGCAGTCTTCCTGATGCGATCCGAAAAAAATAAAGGAAGCTTCGGACTGGCTAACCCAAAAATATCACGTGGGTGGTCAGTCCAGCAAGACGGAAAAATTGGAAGACTGACGACCGTCAACTAAGAGCCTAAGTGACATCCGGAAGGGTTCCTTTGTATTAGGCTGCATTGGTTTGCGGTCTGAAGTCATCATTTAACGTCCCAAACTTGGACTCGTATTCGGTAACCACGCGATTCAGCACGGTGGCCAACCGCTTCGCCGCATAAGGGTTCAGGACAATACGGTTCGTCAGCTGAACCTGGATATTCGCCTGACCCCGCTCCCACACATTATTGACGCCAAAGGCCAAGACCACTTCTTCACGAGTCGAAGACACGTTGCACACGTTGGCGTAGGAACTCTGAAGGTTGGAGACATCAAACTGGACCGTCGGAGCGGCATTGGTGGGCTGGATTGGCTGTGGCAAGTTTGCCGAGGGCCGGCCCGTGGTGTTCGCTGTTGGTCCTACCTCTTTCATAAGAGAACTCCTTGGTGATGTGTGGAACGGTGATCACTCGAAAGGGACACATTCCCTATATCTCGAATAATCTTCTACGCAACCTACCAAGAAATGCGACGTGCCAAAAGGAAAAATATACTTTGTGCAATCGTTTCTCTTCATCGATGATGATCAGCGCAATAACCGGCCGGGTATGCGCAGAGCTTGAATCATGAACTTGCTGATGAAGAGCTGTACCAAAAACAAAAAAAAGATGACAAACCACGGCATTTGAGTACCCTCATAGCAAGACAACCTGGGTAGACCTTAGTGATCCGATCAGTGGTCGGACAGCAGAGCACTGTTGTCCGGCCCGGAGTGGAAGAGGTCTGGCTCGGCGAAGGTGTCCTACCAGGAAGTGACGCAGTGAACCGATCGAAATCTCTAGCTGAACGATCGCTCGGCACGAACGGCCCGTCGCTGGCGGTGCTGACGACCCTCGCCCTGATCGGTCTGAACAGCTGTGCAATCGCTCCGGTCCCGCTGACGAGCGATGAGGTGAAATCACGGGTGAAAGAAGACCGGGTCGCTCTGACACAGGATCAAGAGCCTATCTCCGGCCCCATCGATCTCTACGAAGCGATGGCGCGGGCGCTGAAGTATAACCTCGACGCGCGCGTCGAGCTGATGCGCAAGATGATGGCGCAGACGCAACTCGACCTGTCTCACTATGCCATGTTACCCCGTCTCGCGGCGAACGCAGGATTCGACGGTCGCAGTAATTTCACGGGAGGAGAGGCGAGGCAATTGCTTTCGGGGAACAGTATAGGGGGGGCTGCTACCCAACCCTTTACCTCATCTGAGAAGAACATTTTCTCGGCCGATCTGTCGCTCAGTTGGAATGTGTTGGATTTCGGGTTGTCGTACATCCGAGCGAAGCAGGCGGCCGACGACGTGATGATCTCCGAGGAAGAACGGCGGCGCGTCGCCAACCGCGTGTTGCAGGATGTGCGGGCTGCCTATTGGCAGGCCGTCAGCGCGGAGCGGATTCTCCCCTCCCTGAAGATGCTCGATGAGTGGGTGAAGAGCGCCCTCGAGAAGGCCCAAGCCGTCCAGGATGAAAAGCTCAGTTCGCCACTTGTTCCCCTGCAATACAAGCTCGAACTCCTCAATGCGCAGCGATTCATTCAACAGCTGTTCCGGCAGCTCTCCACGGCAAAGCTTCAATTGGCCGCGCTGATTAATCTACCCCCCGGCCAAGAGCAAAAGATGGTGCTCATGGTTCCGGACCGAGAGTCCAGAACGCTGACGCTCCCGCCCAATATGACGGTGTTGGAGGAGCGGGCTCTGGAAGCACGCCCGGAGCTGAGGATGATCGATTACCGGCGTCGCATCAACGCGCAGGAAACCAAGGCGGCGATCCTGGAAATGTTGCCCAGCCTGTATCTCGTCGTCGGCGGGAACTACAACAGCAACAGCTTTCTCTTCAATAACCATTGGGCCGCCTATGCTGCGCGAGCCAGCTGGAATTTGCTCAACCTAGTTCGCTATCCGGCCCGGGCGAAGACCATCGAGGCGCAAGATAAGGTTCTGCACACGCAGAATCTCGCGCTTAGCATGGCCATCATGTCGCAAGTGCATGTCAGCGTGGCGCAGGTGGCACACGCAAAGAAAGAAACCGCGACGGCGAGCCTCTATCATGAAACGCAGTCCCAAATTACGGAGCAGACGCGCCTGGCATGGCGGTCAGCCCGGTTGAGCGAACAGGCTGTGCTGCGCGAGCGAGTCAATCAAGTGGCGGCGCAACTGCGATACGATGCCGTGGAGGCGGACCTCCAAACCGCCTGGGCGTCGCTCCTGGCCGCCGTCGGAGAAGATGTGCTGCCCACAGATCTGAAGCAGGAACAGAGCGTGTCCGACCTTGCCTTGGAACTTCGTACGCGATGGGCGAAGAGCAAGGAGTTGCTCAAGTGATCCGTCCCGGCTGGCTGTGGATCGGCGGCGCGATCATGGGCCTGTGGCTCCTGATGCCGATGTTGCTTGCGACAGCCGGCACCAAATCAGATTCCAAGCCTGCAAGCAGCGCGGCAGAACTCCGAACGATCCGAGGCGTGGTGAAGGCGACCGCACAAGCCACCTTAGCCAGCCAGGTCCAGGGCCGAATCAGTCAGCTGCCTTTCAAGGAGGGGCAGCGGTTTAAAAAAGGGGCCCTTCTGGTCGCCCTCGACTGTTCGAAATATGAGGCTGAACTGGCGAGCGCCCAGGCGGAACATCGCGGGAAGAAAAAGACCTATGAGAACAACCTCCGTCTTG
>JBQTHY010000165.1:0-5089 GCA_052389395.1 Nitrospiraceae bacterium
AGGCCATTTTGAAACCGTTCTAACACGCAGTCGTCTCACGGGTGGGCTGCCCCGGGCTCTACAGACGGGGCGGGCCCATCGGCTGCAGGACGCAGGAGGGGGTCCGTTATGTTTAGAACCGACGAGATTATAAGAGCCTCAAAGCTGCCGCCGGAAGGCGTCGCAATGTCCAGGCACATCGACTATATCTATTTCATCCCGATCTTGTTTGTCACCCTAATCGGGACCTTTCATATGCACTTCGACCTGCTTGCCGGAGACTGGGATTTCTGGCTGGACTGGAAGGACCGCCAGTGGTGGCCGATCGTGACACCCATTGTGGCGATCACCTTCTGCGCCGCGCTCCAGTATTACAACTGGGTGAACTATCGACAACCGTTTGGCGCGACGATAACGATCCTGGCACTCCTCGCCGGAAAATGGGTGACGGTTATCGCCGCCTGGTGGTGGTGGTCCAACTACCCCTACAACTTCGTCATGCCCGCCACTCTGCTCCCTAGCGCGTTGGTCCTCGACATCGTGCTGTTGCTGACCAGGAACTGGACGATCACCGCGGTGATTGGAGCATGGCTGTTCGCGGCACTCTTTTACCCGACAAACTGGGCCCTATTCGCGTACAGCCACACACCGGTCGTGGTAGACGGAACCCTGCTCTCGTGGGCTGACTACATGGGCTTCCTGTATGTCCGGACCGGGACGCCTGAGTACATCCGGATCATCGAGGTGGGATCGCTGCGCACGTTCGGCGGGCACAGCACGATGATCTCCGCCTTCTTCGCAGCCTTCGCCTCCTCGTTGATGTACATCCTGTGGTGGCAGTTCGGGAAGTTCTTCTGCACCTCGTACTTTTATCTCACGGACGCCAGGAACCGAACGACGAAGGTGCATGACGTCCTTGCGTACGGGGACCTGGCGCGGAAACAGAGCTAAAATAATCTTGCAGAGGGGAAACCATGATAGCCAAAAACGTGTTCAAGTTATGTATCACCGGATTCTGCGGGATGGTGGCTCTAGCGTTCAGCTTGGTGGTTGATACCACTCCCGTTGCCGCCCACGGAGAAAGATCCCAGGAACCGTTCCTGCGGATGCGGACTATCAATTGGTATGACACACAGTGGATTGGGACTTCAGGGAGGAAGACCGCCGTCAATGAAATCGCGACGCTCAAGGGGAAGTTCCACCTGTCGGTAGACTGGCCACGGGCAGTTGTCAAGCCTACCCGTACGTTCATAAACGTGGGCTCCCCCAGTTCAGTGTTCGTGCGTCTTCATTCGATGGTGAACGGGCAACCAGCGTTCACCTCGGGCCCGATGGAGATCGGTCAGGACTACGAGTACGAGATTACGCTGAAGGCTCGGTTACCTGGTCATCACCACATCCATCCTATGTATTCCGTCAAAGAGGCCGGTCCTATCGCCGGGCCGGGGGGATGGATGGATATTACGGGCAAATACAGTGATTTCACCAACCCGGTCAAGACGATGACGGGAGAAACGTGGGATTCGGAGACCAAGGGCACGGCGCTTGGAATAACGTGGCACCTCTTTTGGGGTGCCCTCGCGATCTTCTGGGTCGGATGGTATATGGTCAGGCCCATGTACCTCATTCGCGCCCGGGTGCTGGCGGCCTATGGAGACTCGATCTTGCTGGACCCAATGGATCGCAAAATGGCGACCATCCTGCTGGTAGTAATCTTTGCTGTGGTGACGACAGCGTACTTCGGTGCCGAAGCGCAGTACCCCATTACGGTCCCTCTCCAGGCCGGTGAAACAAAGATTAAACCCCTGCCGAAGAAGCCGAACCCCTTCATGGTGGAGGTGATTCACGCGGAGTACGACGTTCCGGGTCGCGCGATGCGCATCCACCTTCGCGCCACCAACAACGGGACTGAGCCAGTAAGTATCGGAGAGTTCACGACAGCAGGGATCAGCTTCACCAACAAGGTCGGCGCTTCTCATCTCGATCCGGACTACCCGGCTGAGCTCGTTGCGAAAGAGGGCTTGACGTTGGACAACGAGGGCCCGATCAGTCCAGGTGCAACGGCCGAGGTCAAGATTGAGTCGAAGGACGTGCTGTGGGAAGTGCAGCGGTTGGTGGACATCCTCCACGATCCGGATCAGCGCTTCGCAGGGTTGTTGATGTCTTGGACCGCCTCAGGTGAGCGTCTCATCAACCCGATTGCTGCTCCTGTCATCCCGGTCTTTACGAAGTTGAGCGGGGCATAAACAAGTCTAAGCGTGACGCCGATCCGTCCCCGTCGTAAGACGGGAGGGCGGGTCGGCGTTTTTTTTTGTGAACGCGAAGCGCCCGAGGAGGTAGACCGAAGCCGGCGTGATTAGCTGGGAGTTCGGTGTGTAGCGTCCTCATTGATGGATGGTTTGCGAACCAAGGAGCATTGGCGTCCGAATTTCCTCAGTCGTATGCCCCTGGAGTTTTCCAAGAGCAGCATGTCCACCAGTTCGTTCTGAAAAGCCCCCAAGATTGACACCACTTCCCGGCGTATTTCAGGCCGCGTAAGGATGGCGCCGCTCCTCCGATGGCCACGGCATCAACGAGGCAATACCAGGCAGCCACGCCACTGGGCGGGTTTCCCTGAGATAATCCAAGAACTGGGTCTATTGCCGCCCATTTCCATGCCCCCGCCGCTGTGCCCAGTATTTCCAGCCATGTCGTAATAAAGAAGGCGGCGAGATACACCATCGGCGAGCGACCGACAAGAAGGCAGGCCATGAACACACCAAAGAGTAACGCACCGAGTGAATCACGCTGTTCGGCGAACTGGCTGATTCCCCACAGGGACCATGCCCCCCCCACCAAGACAACACCTGAGGCGATCTCTCTGGCATACCTGACGAAGAGCCCGGAGCGAGCCAGTGCAATCGCGGTTAAATACACCATTCCATGACCCGGCGGCACATAGGCCGGCACGTTTTCAAACCGATAGGTGTACCCGCCCATATAGAGAGAGGCAACGTGCTCGCCGATCGTGGCGAACAGGACGGCGATGACGACCTGCATTCTCGTTTCTTTGCTCTCACCGAGCAATAAACAACCTAAAAATGCCCAGGCTATCGCACCCATGGCATATTGCTTTTCCGTGCTCGCGCTCATTTCAAACATGGAACTAATCGCGACGCAAAGAAACGTAAAGGCCGCGATAAAATAATCCCGCCTTCGATGGGCATAGGCTGCGTTCATTCGTGGAAAATGGCGCAGCATTCTGACCCTTATCGCTTCCAGCTTTTTTGTCACCGGCTTCTCACGCAGGATTGCTAGGAACGCAGAGTGGGTACCAGACGATATTCCAAACTTCGCCTAGGGTATCACCCGTGAACCGAACCCGCAACCGAAAGCAAGAGGAGGTCGTCAGGCTAAGGCACTGGTCAAGATGTCGATCACCAATATGTTCCCTTCGTAAATCGACTCAGATTTCTCCTTCACCAACAGGTCAAGAAGGTGTAACCTGACAGGGACACCACAGGCCGATCATGCAGATGAGGCAGCCGAGGAAGACAACATCGGGTGACGGCGTAGTCGAAGCTGGACTCGTATCAGTACAGATCGGAGTGCCACGAACGATCGGGCGAGCCGATGCAGTCGATCCGATGGATCAGGTTTGGACGACCGGCTTCTTTAAGGAGCCGGTTGCCGGCTTGGTGTGGCTGGGGCGTGTCAATCTCGCCGGAGACAGCCAGGCCGACCTGCAGACCCATGGCGGGCCGGAGAAGGCAGTAAACGTTTATCCGGCCGAGCACTACCCCCATTGGGAGCGGGACCTTGTTGGCCTGGGAGCCCTTCCCTGGGGAGCCTTTGGAGAGAACTTCACCACGGAGGGGCTTCTGGAGGCCGATGTGTGCGTCGGTGATGTGTTCGGGATCGGAGAGGCGGTGGTTCAAGTGTCCCAGCCCCGCCAGCCATGCTGGAAACTGGCACGGCGGTGGCGGATGAAGGACTTGGCCCTCAAGGTCCAGCAAACCGGCCGTACAGGATGGTATTTTCGAGTCCTAAGAGAGGGCCATGTCCAGACCGGCGCGAAACTGCGGTTGATCGAGCGGCGTCACCCGGAATGGACCGTAGACGCCGCCAACGATGTGATGCATCACCGCGCGCAGGACTTCGAGGCGGCGCGTGCGCTCGCCGCCTGTCCGGCCCTCTCAGTCAGATGGAAGGAGAGCTTAGCACGACGGGCGGCTACCGGGAAGGCAGCAAGTGCCTCCGCAAGACTTGAAGGGGCCGAAGAGTGACAAAGCTCCCTCATCATGAACCGGTTTCAGGAAGCTGGGCGATAGGAGGAAGGGTCTAGCCCCGAGTCGACGCTTATTTTTGTTCTCCCTCCTTGACTTCTTCCTTGACCTCCTCCTTCTTGACCTCCTTCATCACCATTCTCCCCTGCGCCAGGCTGGCAGTGAGATCATGCTCCGGGACCTTCTTATGCACCAAATTCTGATGGCAGTCGATACAGGTTGCACCCTCAGTTTCCATCTTCATGTGCGCGGCCTTAGCAGACTTGCCGGGAGGCCTTGTATTCTGGTGGCAACGACGGCAGGTGACACTGTCCCATTCCTTCAGCCTCATGCGCGCCCTGTAGGCCGCCTCAGGCCGTCGCTCGTCGAATTTCTCGACAGTCGAGTAGTCGTTGATGAACTCCATGAAGAGGAACGGCGTTCCATCCACCACGTGTGTGTACACCGCCCGATGGAAATTTTCTAAACCCCGGGGGACATGGCAATCCTTACAGCCAGGGTCGGACCCAAGCGCACCCCAGTGCGAGGACTTTTTCAGCTCTTCATAAGGGTAGATCTCGGAATGGCAGCTAATGCAGAACGTGGTCGTGGATACGGCGGCCTCGCCACCGAAGACCACGATGATCAACCCGATCCCAAGAGCTGCGCCGACGAGCAGGGTTCTGCCCTTCTCGCCCAAGTAGTTCCGTAACCGCCCTGCCATCAGTCCTCCTCGGAGACGTCAGCTTTTGCTGGTGGCTTGGCCTTGGACTGGAATTCCTCATGGAACTTGGGGATAGGCTCGCCTGTGAACGTGCCCGCGAGTTTGAAGTGCTCATGCATGGCCTTGTTGTTGCGCACGGACT
>JBQTHY010000166.1:0-6477 GCA_052389395.1 Nitrospiraceae bacterium
GATTCCATTACCAACGGGGTCCACTCGGTGACCTGGACCTGTGAAAGCTTTGCGACGCTCTATGACCGTTATATGCCTGGTTGGCGCACGGATCCATTTTCGCTGCGCTACGCCATCAGCATTCCGACCCAAGACATCTGGACAGCCCATGTCACAGCCAAGGCGCGTTTATTGGAAGAGGTACGCACAAGGACCTCGCTCCCATTCCGCGATGATGCGCTGACCATCGGGTTTGCTCGTCGGGCGACACCATACAAGCGGGCCGATCTGATCTTGTCGGCCACCCGTGAATTGGTCGAGACCGTCAAGACCGTGGGCCCCCTGCAGATTCTCTTCGCCGGGAAGGCGCACCCGAAAGATGAGCCAGGGAAAGAAATGATCCGCCGCGTGTTCCAAGTCGCCAGGGAGCTCAAGCAGGACGTGCTGATCGCATACTTAGACAACTACGATCTTGCGCTGGCTAAGCTTCTCACGTCCGGGGTCGATCTGTGGCTGAACACACCACTTCGACCATTAGAAGCATCCGGAACCTCAGGAATGAAGGCGGCGCACAACGGGGTGCCGAGTTTCAGCGTGCTCGATGGTTGGTGGATCGAAGGCCATATTGAGGGGATTACCGGGTGGTCCATTGGACCAGCGTCTGCTGAATCCGCTTCGCAGGAAGGGAGCCGCGAGCAGGATGCGCGCGAGTTGTACGAGAAGCTGCGCCGGGTGATCGCGCCTCAGTTCTACGAGAGTCGTGAGCGCTGGGTCGAGATCATGCGGTCCACCATCGCGTTCAATGCCTCGTTTTTCAACACACACCGGATGGTCCAGCAATATGCCGCCAATGCTTATGTGTAGAATGCATTGGGCTTCAGCGGGAACGACGAGAAAGGCGCGCGAGCTGGGTCAGCCAGCAGACAGAACTTCGCTAGTGAGTGGAGGCCCTGATCGTTCACTGGTGCCGACAGGAGAAGATGCCGATGGCTAACCGATCAATCAGACTTCTCACCCTGTGTGCCTTTCTGGGCATCATCGGCTTTTTCCTGCTCACCGAACACCGGGCCCATCTCTTCGGCGCGCTGCCGTATATGTTTCTTCTCGCTTGTCCATTGTTCCATCTCTTCCTACACGCGCGACATGGTGGCCATGGCTCCGAACCTGAGCAGGGCCGGAAGCAAGCCCACTCACAGGACGACACCGGAGGCCGTTTGCATGGATGAAGGACCAGCCTATGGGTTGTGGTCGTTAGTGATCATCAACTCGGTGGTGTTCATCCTTTTCGCGTTCAGCTTCACGCGTCCGCGGATGACACGCGATTGGCGATCCTTGGGCGCGTTCTCAGCGTTTATCGTGGCCCTGTTTGCGGAGATGTACGGGTTTCCATTGACCATCTATCTGCTGTCGGGTTGGTTGGTGAGTCAGTATCCCGAGGTCAACGTGTGGTCTCACGAAACCGGGCATCTCTGGCATACCCTGCTGGGCATGAAAGGCCATGCGCATGTTGATCCCCTGCACATTTTCAGCGAGCTGCTGATCTTCGGGGGACTAATCCTGCTGGCGGCCTCATGGCAAGTCCTGTATCGGGCACAACGGACCCACACGCTGGCCACGACGGGACCATATGTGTGGATGAGACATCCTCAGTATGCGGCCTTCATCGTGATCATGCTCGGCTTCCTCCTGCAGTGGCCAACCATTCCCACACTGCTCATGTTCCCCATACTGGTGGGGATGTATGTCCATCTCGCGCACCAAGAGGAGGCAGAGGTCCGTGCGGAATTCGGCGAGACCTATGCTCGCTATGCGGCGGCGACGCCAGCCTTTTTGCCACGATGGAAGAGGAAGTCAGGAGAACAAATTAGCGAGCGGCCGGGCAACTGATGAGGCGATCGTGGGAGACCGCAGTATTACGGCCAAGACGAGACGGACGGAGCTGGAGTGTCACAGCCCATGGTGATCTGGCATCTCACACCGGACGCGCATCGGTTTCCGTTCCATGTGAGTCTGGGGTACCTTGCTTGAGGCGGAATGAACCGCAACGACTGGCATACGCTCACTCCTGAGGCGCTGGAACTTGAAGTAGGGTCGGACGTCGAGAAGGGACTGTCTGAGCCTGAGGCTGAGCATCGCCTGGCAACCGTTGGTCCTAATGAGCTGCCTGAGGCCCCTCCTCCCTCGCCCATCAGGATCCTCCTGGCCCAATTCTCTAGTCTGATCATCTGGGTCCTCATCGGTGCAGCGGTTGTCTCGGGTCTGCTCCAAGAATGGATCGATGCAGCAGCGATTCTTGCCATCGTCGTCCTCAACGCGATCCTCGGGTTTCTGCAGGAGTTCCGGGCCGAGCGCTCGTTGGCGGCACTGCGCAAGCTCTCCGTGGCGACCGCGCGGGTCATCCGAGGGGGTGTCATCAGCTCGATCCCGGCCCGTGAAGTGGTGCCGGGTGATCTGGTCCAGGTAGAGGCGGGAGACCGAGTCCCCGCCGATTGTCGGCTGGTCTATGCCACGGGTCTGCAGACGCAAGAGGCCTCGCTCACCGGAGAATCGACGCCCGTCGAGAAAACGGCGGAATCGATCCAACAGAAAGAGGTATCCCTGGGCGATCGATGTAACATGCTCTTCATGGGCACGATTGTCGTCTCCGGGAAGGGCCGAGCCCTGGCGACGGGAACTGGCCTTCGGACGGAACTGGGGAAGATCGCGGCGCTGATGCAGCGCGAAGCCCAGGCGGAGCGGGAAGAGACGCCGCTCCAACGACGTCTGGAGCAACTCGGGCACACGCTGCTCTGGCTGTCGCTGGCTATTGTGACCGTGGTGTTTCTGCTCGGCACCTTGCGTCAAATTCCCTTAGTCACGATGTTTCTCACCGCCGTCAGTCTGGCGGTGGCCGCAATTCCTGAAGGACTGCCCGCCGTTGTGACCATCACCCTGGCGATCGGCGTCACACGGATGGTGCAGCGTCACGCGCTAATCCGCCGGCTACCTGCCGTGGAGACACTAGGGTCCACGACGGTGATCTGTTCGGACAAGACCGGAACGCTCACGAAAAACGAAATGACCGTGACGACTCTGTATCAAGGAGGCGCCCTGTACGCCGTGTCGGGTGGGGGCTATGGCTCGGTGGGAGAGGTTCTCCGGGATGGCGAGCGCGTGATTCCTGAGGCCCAGCCCGGCGTTCATGCTTTGCTGCTGGCCGGCGTGATGTGCAATGGGGCGGAGCTGGAATCCGACGGATCGCAGTGGAAGGTGGTGGGCGATCCGACCGAGGGCGCCTTGTTGGTCGCTGGTACAAAAGCCGGCCTCTCGAAGCAGGAACTCGATCGCGCCCATCCCTGGCTCGGCGAAGTGCCGTTTGATTCGGAGCGGAAGAAAATGACGATCGTGCGTCAGGAAACACAGGGGCCCGTTGCCTATGTCAAAGGGGCGCCGGACCTGCTGCTGCGCGACTGCACGACCTGGATGACTCGCAACGGGCAGATTGAACCCCTGACGGACGAGATCCGCGAGCAAATCCAGTTGGCGAATCAGCAATTCGCTTCGCAGGCGCTGAGGGTCCTCGGCGTGGCTATGCGGCCACTGGATCACCTGCCGGAGGTGTATACAGCGACCATCCTAGAGAGAGCGCTGACGTTCCTGGGACTAGTCGGCATGAAAGATCCGATAAGACCGGAAGCCAAGACGGCTGTGGAGGCCTGTCGGATCGCTGGTGTTCGGACCGTCATGATCACCGGAGATCACAAGGACACGGCGATCGCCATTGCAAGGGACTTGGGGATTATGAGATCGGGCGCGCAGGCAATTTCTGGGGCAGAGCTGAATCACCTTTCAGATGAAGAGCTGGGGAACCGAGTCACGAGCACGGCAGTCTATGCCCGCGTCTCGGCCGAACATAAGCTGCGCATCGTCAAAGCATGGAAGGCTAGCGGCGCGATCGTAGCCATGACGGGGGACGGGGTGAATGATGCGCCGGCCCTGAAGGCGGCCGACATCGGCGTCGCGATGGGGATCACCGGGACAGACGTCACCAAGGAAGCTGCGGATATGGTGGTCACCGACGATAACTTCGCTTCTATCGCGGCGGCGGTGGAAGAAGGGCGAGGGGTGTATGACAACATTCGAAAGTCTGTCCATTTTTTGCTCTCCTGCAACCTCAGCGAAATCCTTCTCATGTTGCTGGCGACGCTGTTCGGATTTCCTCTTCCGCTGTTGCCGGTCCAGATCCTCTGGATCAACCTGGTGACGGACGGACTGCCAGCACTCGCCTTGGCCGTGGACCCGAAAGATCCCGATCTGATGCGGCGCCCGCCTCGCGCGCCGACCGAGCGATTCCTCACGAAAGAGCGGCTCTTGCTCATGTTCAGTCAGGGAATGTTCCTTGGCCTCATCGCGATGCTCGCGTTTGTGTACTGCCTGTACGGGATGGATCTGAGTGTGGAGCGGGCGCGTACGGTGACATTTACTATTATGGTGCTGGCTCAGTTGGCCCATGCGCTGAATTGTCGAAACGACCGGCGCTCGCTCTTTGCCATTGGCGTTTTGACGAATAAACCGCTCATTTGGGCCATCTGCGTATCCGCGCTCCTCCAGGCCACCATTGTGCTGACCCCGTCCCTTTATCCCATTTTTAGAGTGACTTCGTTCGATCCAGAACATTGGTTGCTCACGATCGGCTTGGGGGCATCGCCATTATTGGCAATGGAAGTTTGGAAATTCCTCGCTGGTTCGGCGGCAGATTCTCCCGCTGAACCAAGTCGTAAGACCTAAGCTGTTGGGGGGAATTGAACGGGCGAGAACGGAGGCGTTCACCGTGACGGTGCTTGTACAACTGGTGCCTGCCTTCAAGTGCTGGGGCGACGGGGTGGGCGACGATCCTGTACAACACCCACAGAGGGGGAACTTCTTGTAGTGCAAGGGAAGAGCGCGTATGATTCGAAGTAAGTCATGACCATTCAACATCCTGCCAATGTCGAAAACCGAGGTTTGTTCGTCGTCGTAGCCCTGTGCGTCTGCGTAGTCATGCAGATGCTGGGCGTGCCTGTGACGCTGCTCAATGCTGCCGATATCCCCGATGAGCTGGCCGGATCGGTCCTGGAGGGGTTCTCCGTTCCTCCGACGCTTCCTCAATTGGCCGTTTCCTCCGAATCTACCCTGGTTCCTGAAAGGTATCCGTTCATGTATGTGCCGGCCTTCACCTCCGCGCCGTTTCATCCTCCCGTCCGCTAGTTTCTTTTTTCATTCCGCACCATGTCGACAGTGATTCTAAAGCGGAGCGTGACCGCCCGGTCTTCCATTTAGGCTCGACGAAGCTCCATTGATAGGTGAGTCGATGAGTTGTCGTTTCGCTCGTAGAGAAAATCGTCAAGTGAGTACCCGCTCGATAAACGAACTCTTGCAGAGGAGGTCAGTTCTGCCGCGGCAGCTCTTCGGAGGTTCGCGGGCGTGGCCGATCGATGCGATCGTTGTAGAAGGTCAGAGCACGTCGCTCCAGGGAGGACTAACGGCGAAGGTGGCGTTGATCAGACCGACGTGGGAATAGGCCTGGGGGAAATTGCCGCACTGGGTATTCGTGGAGGGAATGAAATGCTCGGAGAACAATCCGACATGATTGGCAGCGGTGAATACGCGCTCAAGGATGGATCGGGCCTCCGGGATGCGTCCCAACCGGGCGAGCGCCTGGGCGATCCAGAACGAGCAAATCACGAACGCCGCTTCCGGTTTGCCGAAATCGTCTTCCCGCACGTAGCGGTAGAAGAACCCCGTATCCTTGCTTTCTCGCGGAAGCGCAAGCTCTCGGGCGATGTGCAGCACCGTCGACTCGCAGAGCTGCTGGTTCGGATAGCCAAGGATCGGCAGCTGGGCAAGCGCAGCGTCATAGCTCAAGTCGGACGGGCCGTTCCTGACTGCGCCGTCATGCGCGGAACGGAGCAAGGCCTCAGCGGCACGGATCCTCGCACTTGTCACGTCCAACGAGAGCGATGCGAGATAGCCGGCTTGTTTGATGCGCTCCAAGCGTTCTAGTCCGGCCCAGCAGAGCAAGTTGGTAAAAGAATGTTCCTGCCAGCCGTTGCGGATCTCCCAGAGGCCGGCATCCGGCTGACCGATGCTGCGCACGCAGAGCTGAGCCAAATGCCTCAAGAGCCCGTCGAGGTCTTTGGTGCGGAGATCGAAAAACCGTTCGTCGAAGAAGATGGGCGTGAAGGTCAGAATCATTTCGCCGTAGGCATCGTTCTGGACTTGGTCCGCCGCCTGATTGTAGCTGCGAACCGGGGCGCTGCCGTGATAGCCGGCCCAATTCGGATACTCGGTCTCAGGAAGAGGCAGTCCTTGGCTCAACGTATAGACTGGACGTAAACGGTCGCGGGAGTGTTCGTGCGTGTGCGCGATGTTCAGGAGGAATTTGAGGAAGGCCTCCATCTCTTCGAAGTGACCCAGATTATGAAATGCCGTCAAAGCGTAATAGGCGTCGCGGAGCCAGCAGTAGCGGTAGTCCCAGTT
>JBQTHY010000167.1:0-3670 GCA_052389395.1 Nitrospiraceae bacterium
AGGCCAGCAGATGCGAGCTTAGTGCGGTCGAGCCGCAGCGTCTGAGCAGGGCAGGCTGACCCATCCCACCGCGGTAGGACACGGCCACTGACCTGCGATCAGTTGGAACGACACTAGGCCCGCCTTACATGGAATAATGTGAGTCCCGCTTTCAGTCTGGCCTTGGGTAAGATCGTTCTGTGCATGCGGAAGGTCGGCAGAGTTTCGACCGATTCTTCCCAACAGATCTGCAGCCCCCGCTGTATCAGTAATTCTCGCAGGTCGACAGGCCCCACGATAAACGCGTTCCCGTCTGATCGCAGGACCTGTCCTAGTCTGGTGACGATCACCGCCAACTTGCCAGGGGAACTGAACGTGTCATAGGGCAGCCACTGATAGACGAGATCGAAGGGCGGATGACTCGCCATGGTCTCTTCCCAGACAGCAGCAGGCACAAAACCGGTTCGCTGCAACCACTCCCACCGCTGCACCTCGGCACAGTGGGTCCAGAGTTGTTGTGCCTGACGTTGCGCATAAGGGACATGGCGAATGGTGGCCATGTAGTCACGCGGCCGATCGAAGGGAATACAGGTCGAGATCACCGCATCCCCGTTGTCAATCAGCACCTCTTCTGCCCGCGAGAGGATCATCCCAATCTCCCGATCCTGCTCCCCCAAGTCTTGTAAATAGTCCGCCACAAACGGTTGTGCCGGAAGCTCGCTGATCTCCCCGTCATCCTCGGGGTAGAACAACACTGCTCCGTACGCCTCGGTGGGATGTACCGAGGGAAGCCCTTGTACAAACACTGTTCGCCAATCGAACGGACTGACGGGAACTGTAGTCGAAGGCGTAGATACATTCGCCAGCTGAACCTTCGTAGTCACGACCGTTTCCATTGTCCGGTCTCGTAAGACGATCTGCTCGCCGTTCCCCCTGAGGCTGCGATCCAGTGGGACCACCCGACGACCTGTCGGATTCAGGTATGAGAGACCGGTCGAGTCTCCTGCAAGCGTGGCCTTTTGCAAGACACCACCCCGCACGGTCAAACACAGCCCTTGCGCATCATCAAAATAGCGGACCGGCGGATCAGGAGAGGGAAGCCACGTCACAAGGTGAGATGTTGCCGGATCCATGAAGAGCGTCAAAGGGTTTCCACCTTCCGGAGCATGAGGGGTGAAAAAGCTGCTGAAGAGCTTGAAGGCCCCTTCAGATGGATAGGCGGGAAGGCCCCGATACCGCAGGGCCCTCGGAACAGCCTCTAGCCTGTTTTGGTCGTCGTAGTGCCCACGAATCAGTTCAAACGCCGCCGAGCCTGTTCCAGGGAGCAACGACTTGAAGAGCTCGACCACTGGAAGAAAATCAATGTGGTCCCAGTGCATGGCTCCCATGCAGGACATGAAACGAGCCTGTTCAAAACTGCCGTCTTCCAGCGCGTATAACACATCTTTCCGTTGCCGGATCGTCGCCATTCCTTGCGCATCAATACTCAGATCCTCATCCTGATAGAACCACCGCACCTCCTCGATCGGAACTTGTAATGTTTGAGCAGCCATGGTTCGAAGACCATCCGGCGTCGTGCGTTGCCAGCCTGGCCTGGTGGCCAAGTGCAACCTAGCCTCATGCGAAAACCCGCCCGGTTTCAGACCGACCCATTGGCCCCAATCGAGTCGAATCCGCGCTCTCGCCAGCGAGACAATTCCGCTGGCATTTGACTCCCACTCACACTCATGTAAGGGATTGCCTGTCGGATCTGTCGCAAGAAACCGCCGTCCATCCGGCCGATAAAACACCAGATGACCGGTCGGGAGGGTTTTAACCCATCCCCCGGCCTGCTCAAAATTCTCACCGAGGGTTCTGGTAGAAGAGAACTGGAGATGACCAGGGGTACTCAGGGCAAGCGCAACTGGATCGGAGGGCATTTACTCGCGGATCTGGCCGCTCCCCAGTACTATGAACTTGAAGCAGGTCAGCTCCTCAAGTCCCATGGGCCCTCGCGCGTGGATTCGGGAAGTGCTGATGCCGATCTCGGCCCCAAGACCGAACTGATAGCCGTCATTGAGTCGAGTAGAAGCATTCACGAGGACGACACTCGCATCCACTTCTTTGAGGAACCGCATCGAACGACCATAGTCTGAGGTGATGATCGCTTCCGTGTGCCGAGACCCGTATCGAGCGATGTGTTCCATCGCCTCGTCGATGTTCTTGACGATTTTCACCGCAAGAATCAGGTCAAGAAACTCTTTCCCGTAATCCTGCTCGCTTGCCGGCTTGGCCTCGGGCACCAGCTGGCAGGTCTTGGGACAGCCTCGAATTTCGACCTTCGCCGCCATGAGACTCGCGGCCAGTTTCGGCAACATCGTCCGCGCAATCGTTTGATGGAGAAGCAGCGTTTCCATGGCATTGCAGGTCGCGGGACGCTGGGCCTTTGCATTCACGCAAATCGATTCCGCCATCGCCGGATCCGCCGTCGCATCGACATAGATGTGGCACACCCCTGCATCGTGCTTCACTACGGGAATCGTCGAATGCTCGGCAATGAGCTTCATCAGCGATTCGCCACCGCGTGGAATGATCAAATCGATGAACCGGTCCTGCTTGAGCAACACCGGCACCAACTCACGTTCCGGTCGCCCGACGAACGTAATCGCGCCAGCCGGAACACCGGACTTTTCAGCCGCGTCCGAGAGGATGGCGGCGATCGCGGCGTTGGAATGGATCGCTTCACTCCCGCCGCGCAGCACACAGGCATTACCGGATTTGAGACAGAGTGCCGCCGAATCAGCGGTCACATTGGGACGCGACTCATAAATAATCCCGATCACTCCGATGGGCACGCGCACACGTCCCACCTGCATTCCGTTCGGCCTCGTCCACATCGAAGGGGTCATTCCCACGGGATCGGGCAACTTCACCACTTCGCGGATACCAGAGGCCATTTCAGCGATCCGGTTCTCCGTCAGGCGCAGGCGATCGGCCATCGCTTTCTTGTCGGGAGAAGAGCCGAACGCGCCGAGATCTTTCTCGTTCGCGTCGAGCAACTCCTGCGTCTTCGTTTCGAGTGCTTCGGCCATCGCAAGAAGGGCCTCATTCTTGACCGCCGTGGACAAGGTGGCCAGTTTCCCCGAGGCACGTCTTGCCTTGGTTACGTGCTCTGCGACATATTCCGCAATCGGACTCAGTTCACGCTCCGGCTAGGTTTGCCTTTCCTCCTTGTGCAGTACTGTTTCCACAGCTCTCACCCTTCTGGTATCGATCCTTCTGTCTTCTGCTTGATGCTGTACGCGCAAAGCATACCCCGCCCGTCTCTGAGGGGTCAAGGCAATGCCCTGCTATGGCGTGGTGACTGGGGGAGAATCTGCAGGTGGTGCAGCGTCAGTCGGGGGCAATGAACTGGCCTGACTCGTTTCCCCCGGAGCTGTCGGCTGCCCCGGACTGCCAGGCAGCGCCTGCGTGCCTGGTGGGATCAGCGCAACCGTGGAAGGATTAGGATGTTGGAACACCCAGTCATAATAGGTCCGCTTCCCCTCGAAATGGCGAACGGCGAGCGGGAAATCGCGCTGCTTAATCGGCTTACTCCTGCTCTTGCTCCGCACCCCCATGATGCCGCCGGTGGGTGCGCGCACCAAATCCCAAGCGCCATGTCCGACCGGGTCAAGATACACTTTTCTTAGAAAGGGCTTGGGAAGCCTGG
>JBQTHY010000168.1:0-4183 GCA_052389395.1 Nitrospiraceae bacterium
CCAACCCGCCAAAGTCGGCACAGCCTTCTACCTCCCCTTGCTCGGCCGCAACATTCGCGTCGCGAACTACCGCACCGCGGCTCCGGCTGGACGCATGGTGGGATTCCGCGAACTGCAAGACCAGTGAATCGTTTGATAACACAATAGGTTATCGTTCTTCCCCAAGAGCCCTAGGTCTTCAGGCCCGTTGACAAGCTTTTGAGCCACAGGTTACAAAGTTTTCGTTCAAGAGGGGGTTCTCTCGATCTGAGACCCCACTCTCACCAAACATAGAGCAAAGTTTGCAAAGGAGGATCCGAGATGAGCGACGTGGCAGCAGAAATCAAGGTGGGTGATACAGCTCCGGACTTCAATCTGAAAGATCAAGATCAGAAGGACGTGAAACTGAGCGACTATCGCGGCAAGAAGAATGTCGTGCTTTGCTTCTACCCGCTGGACTGGAGCCCGGTCTGCCAGGGCGAGAACAAGTGCTTGAGCGATGACTTCCCCAAGTTTCAATCCGCCAACGCAGAGTTGTTCGGCGTCAGCTGCGACAGTTTCTTCTCCCACAAAGCATGGGCCGATTCGATGGACCTTAAGCATCGTTTACTGTCCGACGTCCACCGGACCACGGCAAAAGCCTATGGCCTCTACTTCGAGCCGCTGAACTGCTCCAAGCGGGCGACCGTGATCGTCGACAAGAACGGCAATGTCGCCTATGTGAAGGTGCAGGAGATCAAGGTGGCGCGGGAGGATAAGGACATCCTCGCCGCTCTCGCGAAGGTGAGCTAATTTCTCAAGTGCTGAGGCCTGAGTGCTGAGGACTGAGAGGTATATCCTCCGGAACCCTCAGTGCTCAGTCCTTGATTCTCAGTCCTTCTGTATGAGCGGTACGGTCCTCGACGTCAGCGACGCCAACTACAAGGAATTCACCGATGCGCCGGCATCGGTCGTTTCTTATGGCCTGGCCAGCTGCGATCCTTGCAAACTGTACGATCCCATCCTCGAAGAGACGGCCGCCAAGTTTCCAGCCATCAAAGTCGGCAAGGCCAAGATGCATGTCCCTGGCCGCTGCCGAGCAATCAAACAAGTCCACACGTTTGAGACCTATCCCACAACTCATTTCTTCGCAAACGGCAAGCTAATTCTCGCCCGCGAAGGAGTCGTCGAGCCAGCCGAACTCGCCGCGCTGATTTCAGACCATCTCCTCAAGTAGTAATGCTGGCCCATCGGTAAAAAGATGGGGTCATTGCTCACTCTTGACACGCAGTCGCAGCATGCCGCATTACCTAACCAAGTGAAGGGAATCACACCCCCACCGGGTGACCTGTGCGTTTATCTCGTTGAAATGTTTCAGGAGGGCTACAAATGAACAAAACGATCACCGGTCTTGTGATAGGCGCGATGCTGGCTGTATTGCCGCCGGCCTGGGCGCATACCGACGAATATTTCGAATTGGTCGAAGCGCCCCACGGCGGGCAATTACGCATGGTTGGGCCGTATCACCTGGAACTTGTAGCTAGGGATAGGGAAATCACGCTTTATGTGACGGACCATGCGGACAACAAGATCACCACAGACAGTGGCCTTGGTAAGGCAACCATTGAGACGGGCCAAACCAGGACTCAGATTGGGCTGCATCCGGTGGGGGATAATATGCTTAAGGGCTCCGGGGTGTTTTCCGTCACGCCAGATACCGCGATCATCGTCTTCATCAGACTACCAGAGCAAGACGCGTACGCCCTCCGCTTCATGCCGCTCAAGCCCAAGAAAACACCGGCCGAGAAAACCCGCGATGGAACACCACAGACAGAAGACAAGGACACTTACCACCATCACCACTATCCGCCGCGGTATTGACGAGCACTGTTTCGAACAGGTCCATACTTCGAGGTGAAAAGGCGTTGGATAAGATATGCCCACCATCAGGCGATAGGACTGAAGCGTTACAGAGCTGGCAAATGCTCGAGGGGGGAAGCACCCTTCACCATCGACGCAGACTAACCAAGCAACCCTCTCAGGCAATCCTTCCTCCACTTTCTACACTCATCGAGAAAGTCCACCAATTGCTAGAGGAAGCCGCGCCGACTTGACCACCGTTTAGGCAAAGAGCATGAGTGTGGTAATAGCAAACGATAGGTTGCCTCTTACTTTCCCCGCCCAGTTCTCGTCTTCGAGCAATGTTCGTGGAAGATCAGCCAGGCGCCGCCTTCTTTGCGGAGGAGGCCGGTGCATTTGCCGACATCCTGGCCTTCGAGTTCTCCGTTTCTGATCGCTTGAAACAGGTAGTCGTAGGTAGCCCATGCTATGGACCCCGCGAGACCAGTCTTCACGGCTGACACCGCGCTGATGAAGCGAAGCGTGCTCCCTCGTCTCAACTCTGCTTCGTAGTCCTCGAGCCACTTCTCGATCGAGTCCCGAGTCTCCGTTTCACCGTCCTGGACACCGACGTAATCCTTCGTGTACAGCTTCAGGACCGCATGGGCGTCTCTGGTTTCTGAAAATGTGGCGGTCGCCTTAGCAGCTTCTTTAATCACTGTCTCGACCGTCTCCCCGTCCCCGGCAGACCCGGCCACCGCTTGCCATGAGAAACAGGCCATCAGCACCGCCCCGGCAACTCGTCTTGCCATAGGTGCTCCCAGTGGACGAACGTCGATCGATCAACCGGCGTAGTCGAATGAGAGGTCGCGAGACTGGACTACGCGAACGTTGGCAAGTTGGCCCGATGAGATGCCCGAAACGAGCGAGTTCCAAATCCGTTTGGCAAGTTGCCCGCCCGTGACAGGCTCAACGTCGAAGATGCGGCAGAGATCCTGGCGGTCAAAGGCCTTGACCACCTTCTCCTGCGCCAAGCGATCCAGCGCGCCGATATCCGTCACCATCCCGGTCACCGGATCAATCATCCCACGGACCGTGACGAAGCAGTCCCATTCGCGGCCTTGATTGTCTCCGTGCACAGCGGTGAACGAATAGCGCCGGGTGACGCTGGCAACATCTAACCCTGCCGCCGCGGTCATATCGGCAAAGAGATCCTCATCTTCATAGAGGCGAATGGCGTGCAGGGTGCCGATGTCTCTGTGGGGCACCAGCTTGGTCCAGAGTACCCGCGCGAGGTTCTCCGACGTGGGAATCCGGTCATTGAAATAGGGCATGTCGAGATTGAGATTCTTGTGATCAAATTCTTCGATCACGGCGAGCAACACTTGCTTCAGATCGAACAGATTGACGACCATGCCGGTCTTGGGATCGATTTCACCGGATACGGTGACTTCAAGCAGGTAGTTGTGGCCATGCCCTGGCGCGTTGTAGCAGGGACCGAAGAGCGCGCGGTTTTTCGCCTCGTCCCACTCCGGCTTGAGGTACCGGTGGGATGCGGCAAACTCGATGCGCTTAGTCAACAGGACAGAAGGCATAGGTTTGAATAGTGAGTTTCCAGTTCTTAGTTTGGGGACGCCAACTCAAAACTCAACACTCACAACTAACAACTCTCATTTAGGTCGGAAAGCCATTCTTCCCTCATGCTTCCAGGCACAGGCACCTCCACCTGATAGCTGCCATGGTTCACAGTAACCGTCACCGGCTGACGGAGGTCGGCAAAGGCCCCTTTCATCGATTCGGTCGGTCGAAACCTGACGAAATGCACCGCGCTGATCTTTGTTTCATAGCTACGGCCGCCTTCAAATGACCCGAAGGCCCGCTCGCCCCCGGCCACGATCGCCATCTTTTGACCATGATCGAGGCCCATGAACCGATCGAGCCACTCCTTCATCTTGACCTCATCGGTGATCTCGATCAAGAGGGTGGCGCTCAATTCATCCGGCGTGGGCAGCAACGCGTTGTACACATCTAACTCATCCTATACCTTGGCCGGATCGACGATACGCTCGACGCGGATCATCTCATGAATCTGAAATCGCAACGTCTCCCGATTTTCAAACACCATGGTGATCAACGGGCCGACAGAAATTCTCCGTCGTCGCTTGAGCTCGATGATCCTGGCCTGAAATCCCTCTCGTTGCCGTTCATAATCCGCCGTGGACAGCAAATCTTCCTGCACAAGTTGCTTCATGGTCCTGCCCGCGTTTCACGCACGATGTTTCACGAACTACGAACCACTCGAGGACAACCCATAGGCATTACGGACAATCTGAATCGGGTGAAGGGTTGCCTTCCCTCCCACGTGCGCCGAGGCTCCGGCTTGATC
>JBQTHY010000169.1:0-13101 GCA_052389395.1 Nitrospiraceae bacterium
GATAGAAAACCTGACGTCGGATAGGTTCACGAGGTCAGGCGATAGCCCCCTCCCCTCATTTCCAACCGCAATCATAACACGGTGAGGAATCGTTCGAATACTCTTGAGGGGAACCGTTCCTGGTGACGGTACAAGAGCAGAGTAAACCGAACATCGATGCATCGAGAAGGTTCGAATGTTCTGTGTGCAAAAAATAGGAATGGCCAAGACCGCACCGGCCGTGGCGCGAACGACTTTTGGGCTGAAGCAGTCCGCGGAATCGGGGCTCAGCCATACTCCTGTGAGATTCAGAGCAGCCGCCGTCCGGATAATCGTCCCCACATTCGCAGGATCCCGAACCTGATCTCCATAGATACCGAGCACCCTCGTTTGCCCGAATACCTGCGCTTCATCCCATTGAGGTTTCCGGATGACGGCAAGCATCCCTTGGGGAGTCTCTACATCCGAGAGTTTCTCGAAGATGGCATCTGAGCACATGAATTGGCGAGCAGCCAGCCTGGAACGGACTCTTCGTTCCGCCCCGTGCTCACCCTTGAGATAACGAGAGGACAACGTAAGACTGAGGATGGCGCGGGGGTACCGCCGAATCAGATCGAGGCAGCTTTTGGCGCCTTCCATGACGAAGGCGCCTTGCTGTGTCCTGGTTTTCTTGTCGTGGAGGAGAAGTCGTAACAGGCTAGCCTGGGCACGTGTCAGAGACTGAACAGGGGCCTCCGCCTCTACCTCCACTCCGGCATTATCTGAAGGGTGACCCAACGTGGAGTCGAGCAGACGACTACCGTCGCTTTCGCTCAGAAGCCGCCTCCGCCGCCCGTATACGCTGCGCCCTGGCCTTTGCCCGCTTCAGCGCAGTCAGCTTTCCCCGCGTCCGGTGTTGCTCGAACCGTAACTGATCGAGTTGGGATTGAAGGTACGCTTTCTCTCGTCTGTGAAGGTCGGCACATTCCGCTTTAGAAAGCAGGGTCCAGTCCCCGCTGTTTCTGGCACGCTTGATCCGTTCGTCCAGCGACTCTCTCAGTTGCCTTGCCCGCATCGTCACAAGTGATCTCAGGGCCTGTTGTCGCCGCTGGACTTCTTCCTCTTCCGCCATGATGCCGCGAATATCGGTTCCCAACATGGTCCCATTACCTCCTTCTGCAGAACCGTGTTTAGGACAGCATTGTACCCGATTTGACCCCTAATCTTCCACCTGCGGAAATCGATCATAAGCTGTTGAATTGTAATAACAAAGTTGATTTCTTCCTTTTCGTCCTCTAAAGCAATCGGCCAGTTTTGTCTCTTATCATCGCCCCATCTCTGACCTTTGATCCAGGGGTAAGGAGTCGCGAGAAAACAATCACTTGAGTCATTATCAGACAGAGCACGTCCTTCCGCAGCTCTCTTAGCCGCGCAGATTGAATCGGAGTTGACCGAAACCCTCCAGAGCTACGATGCTAGCTCTGGCCACAGCCGTCTGTAGCCCAGCAGGTTGGGTTGTTTGGCACTCCCCACTGATTCGAATGCCTTTTCCGCACTCTGATGGGCCAGCAGAGCCTGCCCCATCCCAAGTTGATCCTGTCACCGACCACATTAGTCTTAGCCGGGTCTCAGAGGGACCGCTCGCTCTACGTTCTCCGAAGTTCTGCCATGCCTAAATAGTTTTCAGCAAGGCTGCTAGAAGACCTGCAGGATAAAACACTTCAGATAGCGCGTTTCCGGCATGCTCGCCAAGATCGGATGGTCGGCGCTCTGGCCGCGTCGCTCAAGGAGCCGTACTTCCCTCCTTGCATCGCGTGCGGCCAGGCGGATTGCCGTCCAGAGATCTTCCTCTGACACTGGATGCGAACAGGAACTCGTCACCACAAACCCCTCTGGCTTCACCAACCTGAGCCCCAAAAGATTGACATCCTTGTATCCGGCAAGCGCTCTGGGCAAAGCCTGCTGGCTCCGAGCGAAGGCCGGCGGATCGAGCATGACGAGTTCATAACGGCGCCCGGCCTTGACCAAATTCCGCATTTCCTCGAATGCATCCACCGTTCGGTAGCTGCACTGCGAGACGACATGGTTTCTAGAGGCATGTTCGCGAGCCAGCTCAAGCATCTCGTCACTGACATCAAGTCCCTCCACGGATGTTGCTCCGGCAAGGGCCGCGTGAATCCCGAAGGCTCCGGTATAACAGAAGACGTCCAGCACCGTTGCACCCGATGCAAGCTTCGCCGCGGCCAGCCGATTCTCCCTTTGGTCACAGAACCAGCCGGTCTTCTGACCTCGTTCAATATCGACCACAAACCGCGCGGCTCCCTCCTGGACCTCTACCTGCGTATGGCCATTGCCACGAAGAAATCCGCGTTCGACTGGAAGTCCTTCGAGTTGCCGACTCTTGGCATCGTTTCTGAGAAACACGGTGGCAATATTCAACTCCTTCACCAACAAATCAGCCAACAGTGCCTTCCGAGAATCCATGCCAGAAGATAACGTCTGCATCACAAGCGTCTGGTCGTATCGATCCACAATCAAACCAGGCAATCGATCCCCTTCTCCATAGATAAGCCGATAGGCATTCGTCTGAGCGACCACGCGTTGTCGAAGGTGGATCGCCTGCTGAATTTGGCGCTCCCAGAACGCCCCATCGATGGGCTCGTCCTCAAACGTCAGGAGGCGGATTCTGATTTTCGAAAAGGGATTGTAGAAGCCGCGTCCATAGAATCGGCCGTTCGGGGTCAGGACGTCGATCAGATCGCCGGCCTCCGCTTGACCGACCACCTGGCCAAGATGACCAGCATAAATCCAGAGATGCCCATATCCTTCGATGTTCCGATGTGTCCTCAACCTGACGTGAGCTGTCGGAGTCTGTGTGTCCCTGTGCATGTTCTTCTTATCCGACTGCAGGATAGCGCAGGTCAAGTGCCTTCTTGCTATCAACGACGAATTCAACTCCAGCTAGAGCATGCTCGACGGGCCTCGGTCACTGCCTGTGTTTTCCTGCACATGTTTGGTTGGTTCAAGACCATGCTGGACGGCGCAGAAGACGGGGTAATCGCAAGGCTGCCCACTCATGTCCTTTCTTGATTAGCCGAGAGGGGTGACGTTGGCACTGGCAGGAAGCAGGGATGCTGAACACTATGACGAACCTGGCGAGGTGGCTCATCTGGATGGGGACCGCCGGATGGCGTTGTTGATTCACATGGAAGGCCTCCTCCGGCCGAATTTCGCGGTCCGCTGAAGCCGCCAGTTCACCCCTAGGAGTCTCAGCCCCGTGCGAGATCTTCCCGACAATCGGTTGGGCTTGGTGTTTATCCTGACACTTGGCCCCTGATCCGAAACTCTTGGTTCAGCTGGGCCCGCTGGACCTCCGAAATTATTTTCGGATCAGGGTTAGTCGTCTTCCGGGTTGATAATGTGAAGTCCCGCCGTTTTTGATGCCGCCAACAGCTGGGTATCCGCACTGACGACGGTCAACCTCAGCGGCTTGAGTTCCAAGGCCAGCGCCAAATGCATGACTTGGGGCGATCGGAGAAATGGATACTCCAATACCAGTTCCTTCGTCGCCAAGTATGTCTCCATCGTTGGGACGATAAACTGATAGAGTCCCTGTTTCGATTCGATCTCGAACTTGAAGAGCACAGAATAGCAGTCGTCTCGGGTAATTTGTCCCTCCTGAGCGCGCGTCGACAAGATGGCATAGAAGTCCGTCACAGACCAGGTCGGCAGGACTGCAACCTTCCCGCGCTTTACCATCAACCTGTTCACGATACGCGTGCCTCGTTCCATGCTATAGCGTTTGACCAGAGCAGATGAATCAAAATAGTAGTACGGCATCCCGTTACATCCTCCCCTTTAAAATGAGTTCAGCCAGCGGCCCCTGGAGCTTGGAAAGCCGGTCTTGCAGTTCATCGAGCGGCAGTTCTTCGTAGCCTTCTTTTCGCAAGGTGTCGGCAAGATTGCCTTGATTGAAGGTCGCTGTGTCATTTTTCAGTCGCTCGTTGAGCCGACGTTTCGCAAGTCGGCTCGAAACCTTTTTCTCGAATTTCGTCAGCCCGCGTCCCCGGCTGCGGGGAGCACGACCACTGGATCTACCCGCTGTCTTTTTCACAGTCGTCGTTCCTCCTCATTGAATGTGAGTCGATCGTTTACCGCTTCGGCCTCGCCTATGGCTCTTCCCGTGGACAACCGGCTGGCCTTGCCGCCGGCCTCGGCAACGCTGCTTCCCCATAGATGTGTGCGGCAATCACCTTTGCAAGGTCCGAGGAAAACTCCTTCTGAATGACGCGCAATGTTCTTGCCGTCGCTTCACGTTCCGTCACATGACCTTCCTTGCCCCCCCGCGTGACCGCGCCGACGACGCGTTGCGTGGCTCTTTCCACCACATCAAAATCGCTACACCACCGAACGTACTTGAATTGAGGGTCCCGGACTTCAATGGGAAAGAATTCCACTATGCCTCGAACGAGCAACTCCGGCAATACTCCCTCTCCACCCGCTGTTTCGGTCGTTACGCGGAGGCCTTCACGAATGAGTCCTTCCGTCAGCGCTCGCTGAATGGGCTCCGCATGATCGCCGGATATTTGTACCCCAAGCAGAAGATTCGTGGCAAGAAATTGCTCCAGCTCATTGGATAATTCATTGACCCGATAGGGGGAAGCCATGCCTTGTCCGCTGAGTCGAATCACACGCAAATCGGCGTTATAGGCTTCGCGCAAGACCAAATTCCTGGCGGCCCGGCGAAGATTACGAATCTTGGTGAGCTTGTCGGTCGTCTGCCGCGACTCGGTCACATCCGCCTCGACCGCCAGGTCCAACGTTGCCATTCGTTCTATCAACGCCGCTTCTGCCTGAGAGCGACTCATCACCGCCAAGGCATAATGGAGCCCTTTGTTCGCGTCGTACCACGTTTCCATAATTCTGACATTCTCAAGCGCTTTGTCGGTCGACACTTTTGTCACATTGTCCAGCGTGAGCCTCCGCTCAGTATTCGAGGAACCCCGATGTTCAATCACCAGGTAGGACTCCCAATCCTTGGCTTGGGCGGCCACTTCCGCTTTGAAAATCCGCGCCACCGCCGCATAGGCCTGGTCCGATGCGTTGTTCCGATTGTCTGCTTGCCCCACTCCGGTGAGGTATTGAGCCGGAGGATACTCCGATGTTGCTCCGTCCACCCAAGCCGGCTTGGTCTTTCCACCGAACCACGCACAACCAACCGATGACAATCCCATCGGCCAAAGACATAACAATGCCACAGTCACTCGCCAGAGAGCGAATTGGCGCTCATCCATCATTGCATCACCCGCTGAATGATAAAAGTCGTCTGGGCCGGCACCAGATTAAGAGTCTGCCCGTCATTGGCCACTGCCATCCCTTGGCCGGATGGTTGTATCGACAACTGGTACTGGCCGGCAGGCACCCAGGTCCGTGCCACATGGATTTCATCCGGCAATGTCTGCCAGCTTCGTTTATCCGCATCTTCGGACGCCACGGCGAAGCCCTTGGTCAGCAACCCCACGGCAAGTCCGACCCACGGACCGGCATCTCTGCCGGCAGCCTGCTGAGCTCCAATGGTTGCCGCTTCGGCCAAGGCAAATTTCGTAGCCGCCCGTGCGAGTGCTTTCGCCGTGATCGCAGGAAAACGGTCGGAGAGGCTCTTCATTGCCATCGCCGTCACGTCGTGCGCAAGTTCAGAGCGTACCGTTATGGGGTGGCCTGCCGCATCCGTGAGCGTCATGTTCTCGTAGGCAACCTGTGTCTTTTGCGGGATCAGATGTGGGAGCGCGACCCGCACCACACGTCCGTTGAGACCATAGAGCACACTATCCACTCCTCGATTCCGTTGATAGGGTGATTGGGAGAATCCACGATTGAGCAATACCAGCTGCAGCGCATCCAAACTGATCGGCAGGTCAAGATAGCGAGCTTCTTTTCGCGGCGCGCGCCCATTATAGCTGATCATAACGACGTGAGCGAGTTGCTGTTGTCCCGAGACAGATTCCCAGACGACATCGGAAAATGCCCGCCTGTATTCCTCTAATTCGGTCGTGAGATGAAGCGCCTCGGCTGTGCGCAGCAGATCGGAACGCAATGACGGAGGATACGGCGTCCGCGACCATCCGTGCATCGCTTCATAGGCCTTAAACGCGTTGCGATAGGCAATGAAGGCATTGTTGAGATCACCGGCCGCCTCATACAAGATCCCGCTCAGATACCGAGCAAATCCATCATCGCGATAGCCGGTCGTTCCCTTCGTCCTATCACTGAGCACATTCAGGCGATGGTCGATACGTCGCGCTTCCACGAGGGCTTCCTGAAGTTGCCCCTGCGCGGCATAATTCAACGCCTTCACCACATTGATCATGACATGTTCGTACGCGTCTCCCTCATAGGGCAACGAATTGTCGTTGGTCAGAAAGGCGAAGGTTTCCGAACGGATGATCCTGGTATAGAGCCGTTCGACTTCCTCTTCTGCCTGCTCCAATGCCGCACTGCTTTGCTGATAGCTCCCCGCGAGGTGAAGCGTCATGCCGCGATCCATGCCGTACAAGATCCGGCTCTTCGCTCCATACTCCTCCTCGGCCTGTTCGACGATCGCAGCCGCCCGTGCGGGATCACCGGCAAGAAGACTTTGTTCGATGAGGAGGTAACGATTGACCGAAGGGCTGCAGCCTGTCAGGAGCGACAGGCCGAGGAGAAGACCGAATAGGGAGAGGGAAGTCGCAACGCCCCACCGCACACAACCACCGTGGGCAAAGCGTGAGAGGAAAGCGCTCAACAGCGTCCGCGGAACCTAAAAGACAGCCCGTTTCTTTTCGACAACCTTCTTAATCTTCTTCTGTCCGAACCAGACCTTGGCATTGGTCTCCAGGTCGATCATCTGAAGATCAACCTGGTAAAACACCGCCTTGGTCCCATCGGCTTCGTCGAGGATCGTGGCGATGGCGCCTTTCATCATGTAATCGGCCCCCGTCTCTTTCCCTGGAGCTTTTTGAGTATCCTCACGAGCATGGATCGCTTGTTCTTTTCGTTCAGTGCGAATCTCGTCACGCTCGCCTTTCCCCGCAACGAATGTGATTTTCTGGGAGTTTGTGAGCTCCCGCTCCAAATCCGTGATAAAAGTTTGCACGTTGATATGTTCATGGCTGTTGTTGAGCACGGTCCCGACCACGACGACCGGCTGACGACGCTTCGCCTGGGAGAAACTCCCGAGCCAGGGATATTCCAAAGCTTCCTTCACCATCGACTCAGCGACCATCCGCGAATCTGTATCGTTCCATCGGCCGCTCAGATCTGTGACGACCCCTGCATCGACACGAGTCACTTTCGTCTCATGTCCGCAGCCAGCAACAGTCAGAACTATGCAGACGGCTATCGCATTGAACCGACGATTCTTTGGACTCACGCAGAGCCTCCGTGGAGGGTGTGACGGCCAATCCGTCACGCCCTGGCTACGCGCCTAGTGGGTCGCCCGCTTGTCCTCTTCTTTCTCTAATCGATCGAACAGGCGGTCCGCATTCTTCCGCACGAACTCCCGGACTTCGGCATTGAGTTCTTTGGCCTGCTCCAAGTTGTGCTTCATGTCCTCTAAACTAAGCTTGGTCAAGACATAATAGGTATTCGTTTTGGCGTCCATGTACTGATCGATCTTACGAACTCCGCTGAGTGTCGCGGTCGTCACGGTCTTAATAGCTCGCTCGACATGCTGCTCTTCGGTGTTTCGCGTAAAGTCTCCCGCCGTCGTTGAGGCCGCGTAGTCTCGCATCAGATATCCGGTGTAGGTTTCAAACGTCTTGGCAATTTCGGCCCGCCCACGATTTTCCGCCGTATCCCAGGCAAGCGGTTCGTTGCGCACACCTTTGACCGACCCCACGCCGTAGAACGCCTTGCTGTCCTTCTCGTTAAACGCCCCGGATCCTTTCTCCACCCACTTCGGAGGACCACCACAAGCCGCCAGTCCGAACAAGAGCAGGACAGCAAGGCCGATGCCAGCCGGTCTTGTCATAATCACTTGTGCCCTCATAGTTACGATCCTCCTTCGTCCTGAAAAAGTTATATCGCGGGGCATGAAAGCGGTTCGAGAAAATTCATGAATTCATGCTAACATGCGACCCTCACTCCGTCAACGCAACTGTTGTGGTTGAGGACCATTAGACGATTCTCATGTGCCGACAACTCATGCGGCTAACCATTCGAACAGGAAAGAGAGGAAGCACCGTGGCAGATATCCTAATTGAGGACGGGATCATCAAAATTGTACACCTCGACATCCAGGACCCCAAGGCCGCTGCCGTCTTAGCTGCCTATCCGCCGGTGCGTTGGTCGGAAATCACTCGGCGAGCCGTGAAGATAGGTCTTGGCTATCTCAAAGGGGGAGAGAAGGTCTAGGACGTAGGCATCACCAGATCGGATCGTCCTCAATCACGCGATTGAAGCGTTCTAGGGCCTCGTCCGCCAACTTCGCTTCCTGCAACAATGCAAAGGCCCGTTCATAGTGGATGTTAGCGGCCCGTCGCCGTTCAGCTGGAATCTGTGGACCAGATCCATGCGCGAATGCGGACTAACGCCCTTCGACCAACACTGCGTCGCCATCGCCATCAATTCGCAGACTCGTCGGATGCTGTGTACCCTTGGAAGCAGCATCCAGCTTCCCCAGCTGGGCCTGGGCGACCGACGCAGCGTTGTATGGCATCAACCCGGACGGACCACTCAGCAGAAGTACGGTAAGCCCGAGAATTCTAAGGAGCTGTCGCATCGATTCAGGAGGGACTCGCATAAGCGGCTCCAGGTCAACCTACCCTTGGCCATCAACGACGGTCGAGGAATCCGGCTTGGAGTCCGGCGACTTTTCCTGAACGCCGCGAAGGAACGTACAGGGCTCCTGTGCCCTGTACAAATGTATGGTTGCAGGCGTCCTCACCTTTCTCCATAATTGTTTCTCCTGTCATTGGGTCCATCGATTATAAGGAGGTGTGCCTACCATGAGTGAACAGATCGAAACACTCTTGAAGGAAAGTCGGACCTACCAACCAACCGCCAAGATCAAGAGTGAAGCCTACATTAAGGACTACGAGAGTGAGTACAAGAAATCCATCGCTGATCCTGAAGCGTTTTGGAGTGACGCCGCCAAGGAACTGGAGTGGTTCTCTCCTTGGAACAAGGTTCTCGAGTGGGACTATCCCTGGGCGAAATGGTTTGTCGGCGCGACCTGCAACATTGCCCACAATTGTCTCGACCGCCACGTCAAAACCTGGCGCAGGAACAAAGTCGCGCTGATTTGGGTGGGAGAGAACGATCAGGAGAGGGTCTTCACCTACGGCGAACTGCACCGGCAAGTGAATCGCTGTGCCAACGCCCTCCAAAAGCTCGGCCTCAAAAAGGGCGATCGTGTGTCCATCTATCTCCCCAAAATTCCCGAGCAAGTCGTCGCCATGCTGGCCTGCGCGCGAATCGGCGTCATCCACAGTGTGGTCTATTCCGGCTTCAGCGCACCGGCCCTCGCAAGCCGCGTCAACGACGCCGAGGCCAAGGTGATGATCACCGCCGATGTCGGGTTCGATCGCGGCAAGGTCATCAACTTGAAGGCGGTCGTGGATGAAGCGCTCAAGACTTGCGCAACCGTCGACCACGTGATCGTGGTGCGACGCCAGAATCCAGGCCCGGTGCTGTCCTCGCCAAGAGAAATCGATTGGCACGAGTGGGTGAAAGGTGAGAGTGCGCACTGCGAAGCGGAGCGGTTGGATGCTGAGACCCCGCTGTATATTCTCTACACCTCTGGCACCACCGGCACACCAAAGGGTGTCGTCCATGTCCACGGCGGCTACATGGTCGGCACCTATATAACCATGAAGTACGTGTTCGATCTCAAGGACGATGATGTGTACTTCTGCGTGGCCGATCCAGGCTGGGTCACGGGCCATAGTTATATCGTCTACGGCCCCCTTCTCAACGGCGCGACGATATTGACGGCAGAAGGCAAGCCGGACTATCCGAACCCGGGCCGATGGTGGGACCTAATCGAACGTTACGGCGTATCGATTTTCTATACCACCCCTACCGCGATCCGCTTGCTCATGCGCTATGGCGAGGACTGGCCAAAAAAGTTTGACCTCTCGACGCTCCGCATCCTCGGTAGCGTGGGTGAACCGATCAATCCGGAAGCCTGGGAATGGTTCCACCGTGTGACTGGGGGAGACAAACCGATCATGGACACCTGGTGGCAGACGGAAACAGGATCCATCCTCATCACTCCCCTTCCCACAGTGCCGCTAAAACCCGGCTCGGCCACGAGGTCGTTCCTGGGTATCGAAGCCGATGTGGTCGACCGCGAGGGTAACAGCTTGCCGGCAAACGCCGGCGGGTTTGCCGTTATCAAGAAACCGTGGCCCGCCATGATGCGTACCATCTACAAGGACCCGGAGCGGTACAAGACCTACTGGAACACCATCCCGAATTGCTATGCTGCCGGCGACATCTGTCACAAAGACGCAGACGGCTACATGTGGTTCATGGGCCGGGCGGACGACGTCATCAAAGTCGCCGGCAATCGGCTCGGCACCGCTGAAGTAGAAAGCGCATTGGTCAGTCATCATGCGGTTGCGGAGGCCGCCGTCATAGGCAAACCGCACAAGACCGTCGGCGAATCCATCAAGGCCTTCATCATTCTGAAGCAGGGAGAGACGGAAAGCCCAGCGCTGGTCAAGTCGATTAAGGATCAGGTGCTAAAGGAGTTGGGTAAGATCGGCGTACCGTCAGAAATTGATTTCGTCTCGGCACTCCCTAAAACCCGGTCTGGGAAAATTATGCGCCGTGTCCTCAAAGCAAAAGAGCTCGGGCAAGATCCGGGCGATATTTCAACCATCGAGGAGTAACTGACCTGAAGGACGCGCGAAAACCAGGCGAGCCAATATATCTTAGACGGCATATGGTTTAGACGGCATATGGTGGGTCTTGCTCTGGCAGTGCCCCTACCGTTGGTCCTATTGCAACTACACAAAATCTATCTGGGGCCCATAAGTTTCGGCACTCAGCTTATGGCGGGTTCCGTCATCTCTGTATTCACGGGGATTGCGCTCTATCGCACTTACCGCTCATCCGCCCAAAACCAGCCGTAGCGATCACCACGCGCCTTTCCCTTGGCCAATCATTCCAAGATTGGTCCGTTATTCGTCAAACGCGTCGCATTTTGCGTCTCTTTCACTTCGGAATGACCACCTCATAAGCAGGAATCGGACCACGCTAACCCATTGTAGAACCTAAGCGGCATATCGTTTGCGTTTACGAGACCCTGGAACCGACTTATCCCGTTCTCATGGCGACCCTAGCAAAACAATCTAGGCGTTAGGCGCGGTGAGCGGAGCAACACAAAGGAGGGGTATTCGTATGGACACGAACTTCTCACGTGATGCATCAAGCTTCACGCTCATGGAGAGAGGTTTTGGCAACTACTGTCTGCGAGCCATCCTCGCGAGCTGCATGGTATTGGCGATTTTCATGGGTCCCAGCCTCACCTGGGCCGGCGATTCCCATGACAAGAAACACGCATCTCGTCATCACCTGATCGACCAGCAGCGTCTCCAAGATCTGAGGGAACGGATTGCCGATCTGCGGGAACAGTTGAAGGAGCAGAAGCACCATCGCTACAACGCTAGCAGCACGATGAGCAACACGACGGCCAGCTCTCTCGAAGCCCTACAGGCAAAAGTCACCTCGTTGGAGAGTAGCGTCGCGGCACTCCTCAGCGCCGACACCACGTTGCTCACAACCCTCCAAACTGCACAGGCCCAGATCGCGGCCCTGCAGGCAAAAATCGCCACCATGGAAAGCAGCCCAACAACAGGCGGTGGCGGCATCCCGGATCTGGAAAAGTATGTCTCGATCAACCCCGATGTGATGAATGGCGTAAAAGGTCCCCACATCATCTTCAAAGGGGTCAACGTTCATGTCCAGAGCGGTTCAGGCTCAACAGTCGATACGACGAGTGGGCTGGGCAACTTGATCGTCGGCTACAACGAACCGGATCCGCTTGTGGGACTCACCCTCCGCAACGGATCACATAACCTGGTGGGAGGCCGGATGAACTACTTTCCTTCATTCGGCGGTGCTGTATTCGGCATGAATAACAGGATCAGCGGCCAGCATGCCGCCATCCTGGGAGGCACCGCGAACACCGCAAGCGGGCTGAGCTCAACAGTGTATGGCGGCTTTAGCAATACAAGTTCGACAACTAACTCCTATACCCCGGACCAAAGCGGCGGCGGCTGCCTCGGTTGCTGATCACTGTTTCCACAGCTGGGTCTCCGTACGGAGACCCAGCCGCCTTCCTCTCAACTCTCA
Source organism: Nitrospiraceae bacterium (assembly GCA_052389395.1). Classification (GTDB taxonomy): domain Bacteria; phylum Nitrospirota; class Nitrospiria; order Nitrospirales; family Nitrospiraceae; genus Nitrospira_D. Next base: position 12,298 of record JBQTHY010000169.1, read on the forward strand.
CACAGATGCTCATACTTGTATTTTGAGGGGCCAGCAGGGTCTGTAGAGCGACTCTCTGTCTGAAGCTGGGGATGGGGGATTAGATCATTCCCCGCTTTTGGAGGTAGTCCTTGTCAATAAGAGGAGTGGTTTTGGGAAGCTGACTGCGTTCTTGGAGTAGCCGCTCGACATACTTGCCGATCACGTCGGATTCGAGGTTGACGGTATCGTTCACCTGTTTGAGACCAAGCGTCGTGACTTTGGCAGTGTGTGGGATAATCGCGACGGAAAACCCTTTGTCGCTCACGTCGTTGATTGTGAGGCTGATGCCGTCGACTGTAATCGATCCCTTCACAACACAGTAACGAAGTATCTCTTGCGGCGCTTCGATCGTGAAGAAGATCGCATTCCCTTCCTGATGACGGCCACGGATGGTGCCGACGCCATCAACGTGACCAGCCACGAGATGCCCACCGATCCGCTCATTCAGCTTCATGGCCCGTTCTAGATTGACCGGCGCGCCGGCCGTCAGATGACCGAGTGTGGTGACCAAGAGCGTCTCGGGCGATACCTCCACAGAAAAGTCGCGTTCGTCCTTTGAGACCACCGTGAGGCAGATGCCGTTCACGCTCACGCTGTCGCCGATCTTGAGATCCCCTATTACCGTAGAAGCGATGATCGTCAACTTCGTCCCCGCGAGGGTCTTCTGCAATGAAGTGACCGCTCCCATTTCTTCGATGATGCCCGTGAACATGTAATAAGCTCTCAGCTATCAGCGTTCAGCTATGATTCTTTCTTTAGAATCTGGCGGACCACAAACACAAA
>JBQTHY010000170.1:0-2014 GCA_052389395.1 Nitrospiraceae bacterium
TCCCCATTGGCACATCAAGGCGTGGCGTTTGGATCGGGGAAATTGCTGGAACCTTCCAAATGGGTGACCTTTTAATGCCCAACTTCGGCAGCGGCATGACAAGCCAGAAAACTGTCCTTCTGTTTCCTGATCTTCATCCAACGAGATTTCACGTTTAACCTTTACCTGCGTATACTTTGCGCTTCGTTTGTGGCTATTCCCTGTTAGCTTTGCACCTCGCCAGAGAGGGGCGCATGTCCCAGCAACGCAGAGTGGCTTGCGAGCTTCTCATCCTGGGTCTGCTATCGACCACCTTCCTGGTGCTCGTTCCATGCAGGCCCATCTATGTCGATGTCGGGCTCGGCCTGCTTGGCCTGGGCCTGGTCCTCCTCAATGCCCCCTACACCCGAAGGCAGGTCTGGGGCCAGTGGTCGCTCGAAGTCGAACGGGCAGAGTGGAAGCGTTGTGTCAGAGTCACAATGCTGCTGACGACTGTGCCCATTCTCGTGTTCCTCCTGATGGGAGTCGCGCTTGGATATCAGGGAGCCGGCTGGCCCGGTGTGGCGGCGAGAATTCTCCACCCGAAAATCCCGCTCGCCATCCTCTTGTACCTACCCTGGACGTTGATCCAACAAACGCTCTTTCAGTTCTACCTGCTTGGCCGGCTGCGGATGCTCTGTCCCGTCCGTCATCCCCTTGTTCAATCTGCACTGAGCGGTCTCATCTTTGGCGCAGTTCATGTATCCGACATCGGGGTGGCCTTACTGACGGCGCTCGGGGGTACTGTATGGAGTTATCTGTACCTGCGTTATCGCCTGCTCTGGCCGCTTGCGGTGTCTCACGCCCTCGTCGGCACGACGTTTTATTATTGGGTGTACGGCTACGATCTGGCGAGCCGATGGAGTTCGTTCCTCGCCGGTCCGTTGAATGGACGCTAGCCCGGAAGCCCATGATGGCAGTCGCTGCAGAGGACAGACACAAAGAATTCAATCAGTCACCTTGCTTGATAGTCCCAGGCGGAGATCAGGGAGCCAAGGGATGGGTTATTCGGAGCGACGAGAGACGAGGGAGGCTACTCGGCGTAGAGGTCGTGGATCTGGTCGATGAGGCGTTGGAGCCTAACGAGGGCGTGGTGGCGCTGGTCGGGGGTGAGCCTTTGGTCGATCTGGAGGGCCATGGTTTTGACCGCGGCGCGCATCTGGCGGACGGCCTCTTGATAGGTCTGTGAGGCGCTATGGTCCGGATACACGAGCAAGACGCGGAGTTCCCGTGTGACCCGGTCCGGGGTTCGTGGCTGATGGAGTAACGCTAGGAGTTCCTGCTGGCGATGTTGTTGGTACATGACCCACGCCTGCTGCTGGTCGGGGAGCGCAAGGCTCCATTCGCGGATCTGGGCTTGTTGCTCTTTGGACAGAGATCCCACCCAGTCTTCTAACCAGTCGATCGTGGCCTGGACCCGCCTCTTGAGCCGCTCCTGCTTGGGCACGTGCACGAGGCGCTCGGCTTTCTGGTTCTCTTTCTGCAAGTTCTCTTCGAGGTTCCGTACCTGGCGTGGCTCGATGGAGGCGAGAAAGACGCCTCCGTCGTCGACGAGCCGATTGAAGAGGTCGGTTCGGAGACGATCGTAGGAGGCATAGACCCAGTCGATATCCTCGCTCGTGAGCCCTCGTCCGAGTCGTTGCCGGACCTGCACGAGGAACGCTTCATACTGAGGGATGGCTTCTTGCCGGTGGCGCGCGAGCAGCGGGGTGAGCCGATGGGTCAGGTCGCGGCGCTGCTCCGTGGTCAAGTCGAAGTAGTGATCGAGCCGCCAGAGGATGAGCCAGTCGGCATAGCGATAGGCCGCCGTGAGCGAGCAGCCGGTGAGGAGGACCAGTAGAGCGGCGGCACACCACGTCCGAACCTGGTGCCGCTCTGCCTTGTTCCTCTGATGTGTCGTGCTGTGGGTCATGGCACGTGCACGTATGTTCGCAAGAGTCGCCCGCTGATTCAAGTGGAGCGGATGGAGGATGGCGTGGCTGGTGAGCGGACGGAG
>JBQTHY010000171.1:0-1845 GCA_052389395.1 Nitrospiraceae bacterium
GGCGGCCATGCGGGTTTCTCGACAGGCAGAAAGTGCTGGTTCCAAAAGAACAAAGAAGACGAGGGAGAAAGCCGGTAACATCCGAAGTGTGCCCAGTCAGCGTGTCTCAACCGAGGGGTTCACCCCACACAATTGTGCTCATTTTGTGCTCAACGCCACCACACTCCACAGCATTCCAGCTCACTCCAGCCAAAACGGGACTTTTTGCTTAACTCTTTGCTGGAATTGGTCTGAGTGCTATGGAACGAGCTTCAGTCGGGGGCCGGAAACGGATTCCTAAACCGCGGGTCCTACGACGACACCTCTCTTGCAGTTTGCGGAATCAGGTACACAGGACGGCTGGTGTTTCACGTTGGAATGTCTGACCGCTGGCGGAACAGGACTCCTTCGTGGCGTGTGACCAGACAACTTTGGCACTTTGCCATTTTCGACAATCGCACGAATCGACATCCTCGAACCTTGATCTGAGACCATCCATAAGGCGGTGAGTTGGTGACTAGCGAGGTGGGCGAACAACAATCGCTTCGCTAGGCGGAGCGAAGATGGCCCGATCGTCAAGAAGAGGGAACGACCCACTAAGTGGACAACTCATAACTACAGCGCAGTTTTCTGGCAGCCTGTCGTAAGGGCTGATCGCGGGTCCAGAGTGTCACTTGCTGGAGCAGTGTCGAGGCGAGGAGATGCACATCGATCCAGCCTAAGCCTTGTCCAAAGAGCTTATGGGTTTCGATAAACGTCAAAAGCTCCTGATATTCAACGGTGGGCGTGGTTGGCAACACGGCTAGAGACTCGAGAACTTCAGATCGATGTTTCATGTTGCCGCAGGCTAGTTCCCCAATGACGAGCGGGTGACACACAACCAGGTCTTCATCCAGCAGCTGGCGGAGAGTGGGGGAGTTGGTACGAAAGTGATCGAGCCACACGGAGGTATCGACCAGTGTGGGCATAACTAGGCAGACCGGCGCCGGCGGATGTCTTTGAGATGGGGTTCACTGCCCCCAAGCCGCGCGAGCCGCTTGGCGGCTTCGCGTGAAATGAGGGCCTCAAGTCCCAAACGCACGAGCTGCGTCTTTTCTGTAACGCCGGTGAGTTGTACCGCACGTTTGATGAGATGGTCGTCTATGTTGAGTGTTGTTCGCATATGCATCAATATGCATGATCGAGGCATCGGCTGTCAAGCATCTTTTGGACTTTAAAGCGACCCTTTCGACCTCCCACAAGGAACCGACGGTCAAGGGAGTGTCATGAAAACAAAATAGTGTCGTGGGCTATGGCTCCGTGATGATGCGCCCGCCCGGTTTTTCTTCGCCTTCCCTCCATTCGGCCACAACCTGCGCCATTTCTTCGAGCCGCTGCGCGGCGCGGCCGAACACCGTGTCGGGCGGATAGGTCCCATCGAGCCCCCGGTCGCCGGCCGCGACGCCGGTGAGCAGTTCCAGGGCTTCTTCGATCGTGTTGACTGCATAGATGGCGAACCGCCCCGACTCGACGGCCTCGACCACCTCGCGGCGAAGGGCGAGATGCTTCGTGTTGCGAGCGGGAATGATCACGCCCTGCTTGCCGGTCAGGCCCTTGCGCGAGCAGGACTCGAAGAACCCTTCGATCTTTTCGTTCACGCCTCCGATCGGCTGTATTTCGCCCAATTGGTTGACGGAACCGGTCACCGCCAGCCATTGATGGATCGGCAGATCGGCGAGACTGGAGAGAATGGCGGCGAGCTCTGCCACTGCCGCGCTGTCGCCTTCCACTTCGGAATAAGTTTGCTCGAAGGTCAACGAGGCGCTTACGGCGAAGGGATGGGAGCCGGCGAATTTTCCGGCGAGATAGCCGGCCAGCGTCATGACC
>JBQTHY010000172.1:0-16271 GCA_052389395.1 Nitrospiraceae bacterium
CGTTCTACGTCGTCCTCAAATCCACCGACTGATGCACCTCAGTGTGCAGCCACGGTGTGCCGTTCCGCTTTGTACTGCTCGATGATCTTTCCAGTTAGCTCGCGCGGCACTTCATCGTAACGAGCGAAGTCCATCACGTAGCTGCCTCGCCCCCCTGTCATCGCATTGAGCACCGGTGCGTACTTGAGTAGTTCCGCGAGCGGCACGAGTGCCTTGATCTGCTCGGCATGGTCGTTCGCGCTCACGGACACAATACGGCCGCGGCGCCCGTTCAAGTCCCCCATCACCGCCCCTACGGCGTCGGTCGGTGCTTCGATTTCGACCGTCATCATCGGTTCAAGCAGCACCGGATGCGCGCCTTCCATGGCTTTCCGAAAGGCCATCGCCCCCGCGATCTTGAACGATATCTCGGACGAGTCAACCACGTGGTAGGACCCGTCGTAGACGGCTACGCGCACATCGACGACGGGAAACCCGCTCAACCCCCCTTCGCGCATCGCTTCAACCACACCCTTTTCAACAGCCGGAATGAAGTTTCGAGGAATCGCCCCTCCGACGACGCGATTCTCAAAGATGAACCCCTCGCCGCGCTGCAACGGCGTCAGTTCCAGCCAACAATCGCCGTATTGTCCGTGACCGCCCGTCTGTTTCTTGTACTTTCCCTGAGCCTGTGACTTGACCTTGAGCGTTTCACGGTAGGGAATCTTCGGCGTGTGCAGGGTGACGTCGGCCCCAAATTTGCGATGGAGTTTCTCCAAGGCCAGATCAATATGCAGTTGGCCCATCCCGCTGAGGACCATCTCTTTGGTCTCCGCGTTGCGTACGAATTCCAGTGTTGGATCTTCCTCGATCAACTTATGCAGGCCGAGACTGACCTTATCAATTTCCGCTTTGGACTTGGCCTCGATCGCAAACGATAAGACGGGGCGTGGAAGACCGAGGCCCGGATAGCAAATGGGCTCATTTTCCTGACAGAGTGTGTCACCGGCCTGAGTATCCTTTAATTTCCCGATCGCCACGATCTCCCCTGCTCCCGCAGATCCTACGGCTCCGTGTCGTTTCCCGAAGACCGTGTAGAAATGGCCAAGCTTCTCGCGCACGTGCTTCGACGCATTCAACACGGTCGAATCCGCCTGGATGGTTCCTGACAACACGCGACAATAGGACAGCCAGCCGACAAAGGGATCGATCAGCGTCTTGAACACATAGGCTGAGAATGGTTCTTGCTCGCTTCCCTTCCGCTCATACCCGTGTCCTGTATCCGGATGCGCTCCTCGCAACGGTTGCGCCGCGAAGCGCTCGGCAGGAGAAGGCAACAGCTCAACCATGGCCTCCAACAGTGACCAGACTCCCACATTGCGCAGGGCGGACCCGGCATACACCGGAAGAAATTGCCTCGTACAGATGGCAGATCGAAGTCCTTGGACCAATTCTTCTCGGCTCAAATCTCCTTGCGCCACATACGCATCAAGGAGCTTCTCCTCAGTCTCCGCCACGGCTTCAAGGAGTTGCTTGCGCGTTTCCTGCAAGGCCGGTTCCAAATAAGCCGGGACAGAGACCTGCTCAACCTTGGCGGACGTAGGTCCAGACCGTATGAGCTTCGCATGGAGCACATCGACCACGCCCTCCATTTGGGCACCGGGATCAACTGGCACCACCATGGGAACGGGCACACACTCCAATTGCTTGCTGCAGACTTCCAGCGCAGCAGGGAACGCCGCACCTTCCTTGTCCAGCCCATTCACAAACACGAGACAGGGAAGTGCGAGGTCTTTGATCCGTGCCCACAGGCGACCCAACTCTGTTCTCACTCCGGTGCTTCCATGGAGGACGATGATGACGGCGTCGATGGCCCGCAGTGCCGCGAGTGGTTCCCCAAGCAGACTGAGCGCCCCAGGGGGATCAAGGAGATTGATGCCGGTCTGATTCCACTTGAATTGGAGCAGGCTAGTGCTTGTGGAACAGCGATGATGGAGTTCCTCCGGTTCGAAATCTGAAACAGTTGTCCCCTGCACCACGGAGCCGAGGGCTGGAATGGCCCCACCGACATACAGGATGGCCTCGCTGAGGGATGTCTTACCTGCGCCGACATTCGACACAATCGCGACATTTCTGATGGGCCTCACACGGGTCTCGTCCATGGCATGCCCTCCTCATTGAGAAAAAATTGTTAGGCTGGATGCTAAAAAGTCATTTTTCCCACCTCTCGGCTCGACTGGCTTCGACCCCTCGACCTTGCTCTGGGTCGAGCCTGAGCGGGGTCGAAGGCTCGACGCCGAGCTCGCCGAAGTCCAAGACGCGCCCTTCACCCAGCAGCCTGCTCACATCGTTCAGACCCTCAAGATACCCCAGAATCTACGCAAGGGTCTTTCACTCGCTGCGGCCTCGCCGGATGGTCATTCGGGGCACCCTGTTGGAATGTTCTCCGGTTGGGCCGCTCGACTGCCTTCGGCCCGTCGAGAGCCTCTGGGTCGAGCGACAAGCTCAGGCCCGACTCGACCGAGCTCGTCGCGGGCCGAGCCTCTCGAGGGGAACTCGTCGCAGGCATAGTTGCAATCCAGTGGAACTCTCGCGTCTCAGCAGAGTTGTTCCGAACCTTGATTGCCTACCAGGCTCCCCGCTTCTGTTCATAACCATGGATTTCGCCCAGCGACTCTAGCCGTCGCTCCCGGACCCTTTGAGCCATCCCTCGTCAGCAAAACTCACATACCGCCCATCCCCGACGATCAGGTGGTCCAACACGCGGATGCCGAGAAGATGGCCGGCCGCCACTAACCGATCCGTCAACTGCCGATCTTCTAGGCTTGGAGTAGGGTCCCCGCTGGGGTGGTTATGGACAAAAATGACGCCGGCCGCAGACTCACGCACGGCGAACGCAAACACTTCGCGTGGATGGACGATGCTGAGTGTCAGGCTCCCTGTGGAAACGGTCGCCTCTTTCACCATCGTGTTCTTGGCATCAAGAAGCACCACCTTGAAGATTTCTTGCTTCACATCGCGGAGCGTGGGATGAAAATGCCTGAAGAGATCGGCGCTCGACGATACACGTGCGCCGGTCGAGAGCGGAACTGCCATGGATCGCTTCCCTAATTCAACGGCCGCCTTAAGTTGCGCCGCCTTCGCGGGCCCCACTCCCTGCACTGCGCAGAACTCATCAATGCCGCATGTCGCCAACCCTCCGATCCCTCCGACTTGATCCAATAATTCCATGGCCACTTGCACAGCAGACGAATCGCGACGGCCAGTTCTTAACAGAATCGCGAGGAGGTGCGCGTCGGAAAGAACATCGGGCCCCTTAGCGAGAAGCCGTTCACGGGGACGTTCGGTCTCAGGCCAATACGCAATTCCCTTCCCCTCCCCTTTGCCAGTCATGAGACCCCCTTCATGGCACAAAAAGATGACAGCACGGACGTTTTTGTACTAGTTGAAAACGGTGATTTTGCCCTTGTGATAAATACGTAACTCATAACTCATTGAAATATTGAAATACGACAAAGTGGTGCAGCTCTTGCTTTGCTACGCCACCAGCTGTGAACGTAGACACCGGGGAGGGATCGATGGAATGTCCGAAGTGCAAAGGCCTGATGATGTTGGAGCGGTTCTCAGATTTCTTTCTCATTTTCTACGCGTGGAAGTGCATCAACTGCGGCGCGATCATTGATCGCACTATTTCCAACAACCGGAGAAAGAGTCTGGCAGCAAGGGATCCTCAGCCTGTCACCGCCCGCTAAAGTCGCCGCGTCCGCTCACAAAGCCGATCCGCGATGATTACGCTGGCGCATTACGCGTTCCGATTCGGTACCCACAACGGGTGATAATCAGTCGCCGCATTATAACCCTCTCCCGGAAGACCGTCAAAACAGAGGCTTCGCGAACTCGCCAACGGGACAGTAGTTCAGAGTCATCGACACCTCCTCCTGGTACATCGCTTTGGTTGGGCCCGCCGAACGTTTCTTGACCCCTTCAAAAACGCTATGTTAGATTCGGCCGATTGCGAGAATAGCAGTCATCAACCATGCGCGTCATCGCAGGAACTCACCGGGGACGGCGCCTCCGCGGGGCGCAGGGGTCCGCCCTCCGTCCAACTTCCGACCGAGTTCGGGAAGCGCTGTTCTCAATTCTTGGTAATCGGCTTCCGCTCAGTCGCTTTCTGGATCTTTATGCGGGAACAGGGGCGGTCGGCATTGAAGCGCTGAGTCGAGGAGCCATACATGTGACGAGTGTCGAATCCAGCGCGGGAGCGTTGCAGCTCCTGCGTCGGAACGTATCGGAATGCCGGATGGCCCATCAAATGACCATTCATGCGCAAACAGTGAAACAGTTCCTCGGTCGGCCAGACCAGTGGAGTGGTCCATATGACATTATATTTGCCGATCCACCGTACAGGCTTGTACAAGAACTTGAATCGCTGTTCGATGATGTCGCGATCCATCAGCTTCTTGCTGATGACTCCTGGATGGTTGTGGAACATGCAGAGAAGACGACCCTGCCCACGCATCTGGGCCGAAACACCTTCTTACGCCGATACTACTACGGCGACACCGCATTATCCGTCTATTCGTCCAGCGGGGTGGCACAACCATGAAGATCGGTATCTATCCCGGCACATTCGATCCCATCACACACGGCCACACCGACATCATCACGCGCAGCCTCCGCGTCTTCGACAAGGTGGTGATCGCCGTCGCTCCCAATCCGGCAAAGCACCCACTCTTCAATTTAGCCGAGCGTCTCGATATGGTGAAATTGGTCAGCAAAGACCTCGGCTCCGTGGAAGTGACGTCGTTCGAGGGACTGCTGGTCACCTATGTCGAAACGTGCGGTGCGCATGCCATTATTCGGGGGTTGCGCGCTATCTCTGACTTTGAACATGAATTTCAGATGGCCCTCATCAACCGAAAGCTGGCCAAGAAAGTCGAAACGGTGTTTTTGATGCCGAGCGAAGAATATTCTTATCTTTCGTCCAACATCATCAAAGATGTGGCCAGCCACGGCGGAACCCTGACCGACTTTCTTCACCCAGAAGTCGCGCGACGTTTGCAAGAGCGCATTCGGAGTATCAAGTTATGAAACTTGCTGCCCGTGTGAGCCGCATCGCCCCTTCCCCTACTTTAGCGATGGCCGCCACGGCCAAGGCGATGGCGGCACAGGGGCTCGATGTCGTCGATTTTTCGTCGGGAGAACCGGACTTCGACACCCCTGAACCGGTCAAGGCCGCCGCCGAAGCGGCCATTCGGGCGGGCTTTACCAAGTACACGCCGTCATCAGGAATCGATGAACTACGCGAGGCCATTATCGAGAAGCTGCAAGCCGAACAAGGGTTGCGGTATGAGAAATCGCAAGTCCTGGTATCGTGCGGAGCAAAACACTCGCTCTATAACTTGGCCGAAGCATGCTTGGAAGGAGGCGATGAGCTCATCATCCCGACTCCGTACTGGGTCTCGTATTCTGACCAAGCGTTACTCAACGATGCGATGCCCGTGTTCCTTCCGACCAGTGAATCCGACGGCTATGCGATCGACCCAGAGGATCTAGAGCGATTGGTCACGCCCAGGACCAAAGCGATCATCATCAACAGTCCCTGCAATCCAACCGGTGCCACCTATGATCGAAAAACGCTGGAAGCCATCGCGACCATCGCAGTCCGCCACAAGATTCTGATCATCTCCGACGAGATCTACGAAAAGGTGCTGTACGATGGGGCGACGCACACCAGCATCGCCACGCTGAGCCCAGAGGTAGCGGCCCAGACCGTGGTCATCAACGGGGTCTCGAAAGCCTACGCGATGACAGGCTGGCGGATCGGGTATGCTGCCGGACCCAAAGCGCTCCTGACGGCCATGGCAAACATTCAGAGCCAGAGCACATCGAATCCCTGCTCGATTTCGCAAAAAGCGGCCGTCGCCGCATTGAAGTTCGGCAGGCCGTTTACCGAGAAGATGGTCGAGGAGTTCGACCGTAGAAGAAAATTCATGGTCGAACGATTGAATGGGATTCCCGGTGTGACCTGTCGAATGCCGAGCGGAGCGTTCTACGCGTTTCCGAATATTAGCGGGGTGCTGGGCCGAAAAGGACCGACAGGTCCCATCCAGTCACCACAGGAGTTTGCGAGTCATCTGTTGAAGGAAGCTCATGTGGCGGTTGTTCCTGGAGAACCATTCGGAAGCCAGCAGCATATACGGCTTTCCTACGCGACCAGCATGGAGGCGATTCGGCACGGGCTCGACCGCCTTGTTGAGGCAATAGAAAAGCTGTCCGGATGATCCAGCCACCACTTGACTGTTCCGTTCCAGACTTTATCACTAATGAGCTGGATTCGGAGGGTTGATTGTGCCGATTTACGAATACTTGTGCCAGGACTGCGGCTATAAGTTTGAATTGAAGCAGAGCATGAAGGATGATCCGTTCGCAACCTGCGCGCGATGCGGCAAATCCGTCAGCAGAATTATCTCGCCTCCTGCCATCATGTTCAAAGGGAGCGGGTGGTATATCACCGATTACTCGGACAAGATGAAACCGTCCGCCGGCGAGTCCTCAGAGGCGACATCCACCCTGAAGAAAGAAACGACAGAGAGTGCCTCCACGACACCTGCGGCGCCTGCCGGGACCACAGCCACGACACCCTCGAGCTCATCGTCGAGCGGGGGAACAGGGGCTTCATCGGCACCAGGCAGCGGGCCTTCATCAGGAGGCTCGTCGAGTTCACCCTGACAAATTTCGCTACCGCTTAGTCGCCGGCTTTGTCTTGACCGGTTGCTTGGCAGCGGATTTCGTGGATGCTTTCGTCGGTGCCTTGGCAGGAGCCTTCGCCGCTTTGGCGCGCAGCGCATCGAGCTGGCGTTGAAGACTGGTGATCATGCCTGTCTTTTCGCGATTGATCCGACTCAGCTCATCAAACTGAGCTTGCATCTCCTGTTTGGCCTTCGACAGATCGTTGACCTGGACCTGGAGCTGAGTCTTTTCCATCGTCAACGTCTGCGTCTCTGATCGCAGTTGCTCGATCTGTGCTTGCAGTGCCGGCGGCCAGTAATCGCACCCTGCCATGCTGAGTAAAAGACCGACGCCCAGCACCATGCCGAGAGGACTCATCTCCCGTCTTTTCTTCACCATATCCCCTTCTCCTTTCATCGAATTTGGGTCGATGCGCATACGAATGCTCACCTCAGTTGCATTCCGCGTCTCTGTAGCACGTTCTGCAGCATCTGTCGAGTAATGGCTCCCTCGCGGACCACGCGAGCAGTGGCACGTGCATCAACGACGGTCGATGGGAGTCCTCCCGGTGTAGGCCCCGCATCGACGATGAGATCAATGTCCTGCCCTAACGCGTTCCTCACCTGATTGGCCTCTTGCGCAGGGGGGTCACCAACACGGTTGGCGCTGGTACCGGTGAGGGGCCCGCATATTGCCAAGAGGTCCACCAGGGGACGGCATGAACTGAGCCGGACACCTACCGTCTCGGTTCCCGCGGTCAGATTGTGCGGAAGGGAGGAATGGGCTGCGAAGAGGATCGTCAGGGGGCCAGGCCAAAAAGCATCCATCAAGCACGTCGCGATGGAAGAAACCTCCCGGACAAGCAAAGACAGCTGCGCACGTTGCCCGATCAAGACCAGAATCGGTTTTCCATCCGTTCGTCCCTTGAGACGAAGCAGTCGGTCAACAGCCTGTTCATTGAATGGGTTCACAGCGAGCCCGTAATAAGTCTCCGTCGGCACGGCCACAATGCCGCCATCGTGAACAATCTGGCTGACGGACCGTGAAAGGCGAGGGAAATCGGATGAAGAGTAGAGCTCGATAAGAGCCATGAACGGCGTCTAAGCGGACTGGTTAGACTCAGCCTCGTGTTCCGAGCGTACGATGCGCAATATCAGTTCGGAAATGGCACCCCTCGAAAGAAATCGACCTCACGACACGGTATGCTTCACGCTGCGCATCGGCGAGCGTGCGGCCTCGTCCCAGAATGCCGAGGACCCGCCCTCCGGCCGTGACGATTTCCTTTCCTCTCCGAGCGGTTCCTGCGTGAAAGACTGTGGTTGGTCCTGACGTGTCGGAAGGCAGCCCATGGATCGGGAATCCGTTCCGATAGGGGCCGGGGTAGCCGCCCGATGTCATTACCACGCAGACTGCGGTGTCGCGATGCCATTCGATGGTGAGCTGATCGAGCCGATGCTCAACTACCGCCTCGATCACGTCGAGAAAGTCAGTCTTGAGCAGCGGCAGCACGACCTGGGTTTCAGGGTCACCCATGCGAACGTTGAACTCCAGAACGTAGGGCATACCGTTCACCACCATGAGTCCGGCATAGAGCACACCCTGGAAGGGTGATCCCAGACGCACCATGGTATCCACGATCGGCTGCAGAACCGTACGAGAGACCTGCTCACGAAGCGCGGGTGTTCCGAGCGGCGCGGGGCAATAGGCTCCCATGCCCCCGGTATTCAATCCCTTGTCGCCGTCGTCGACCCGCTTGTGATCTTGCGCGGGCAACATCGGCACGATCACCTTTCCGTCCGTGAAGGCCATGATCGTGAGTTCCTCTCCCTCAAGAAACTCTTCAATCAAGAGTTGTTTGCCGGCCAGACCAAACACCGCCCGTTCCATCGAGTCGAGGATCGCCCGGCTTGCCTGCTCGCGCGTAGTGGCGATCACGACACCCTTGCCTTGGGCCAGGCCATCCACCTTGATCACCACCGGCAACTTCTGGCCGGCAAGATACGCCAGGGCGTCGGCCGGCTTGTCGAAACTCTTCGCGCGGGCTGTAGGAATCTTCGCCTGTGCCATCACCTCTTTGGAGAAAATCTTGCTGGCTTCCAGGCGGGCCGCATTCTTCGTGGGACCGAAGATTTTCAGTCTGGCTTTGCGGAAGTCGTCGACGATCCCTGACGCGAGAGGCGCTTCAGGTCCCACGACGGTGAGATCGATCTTTTCTTTGACAACAAAGTCTCTTAGGCCGACGACGTCATCGGCCTTGATCTCCACACAGGTCGCTATCGCTTCAATCCCCGCGTTGCCCGGCGCGCAATACAACTCGGGGGAGCGTCGGCTCTGTGCGAGTTTCCACACCATCGTATGCTCGCGCCCACCGCTCCCGACGACAAGGATTTTCACAAGGAACCCTTTTGTGACGAGTGACGGGTGACGAGTGACAGGTGGGAATTTAACACGGGCCTGCAAGAGAGCTTAGGGAGAACAGCCTTCAATCCTTCATCAAACTCATCACCCGTTACGTGTCACGCGTCACGGCCGATCAATGGCGGAAGTGGCGCATGCCCGTCAGAATCATGGCAAGTCCGTGTTCATCAGCAGCCTTAATGACCTCTGCGTCTCTGATTGAACCGCCCGGCTGAATGACGGCTGTGATTCCCGCCTGCGCCGCGGCGTCAAGGCCGTCCCGGAACGGGAAGAAGGCGTCGGAAGCCATGACGCAACCCTTCACGGGCATGTGTGCCTTCATGGTCGCGAGCTTCACAGAGTCTACCCGACTCATTTGCCCCGCCCCGATCCCGACCGTCTGACCAAGCTTCGCATAGATGATGGCATTCGACTTGACATGCTTGCAGACAGTCCACGCAAACGCACAGGCGGCATATTCCTCATCAGTCGGCTTCCGCACCGTCGGGACTGGCAACGTTCGAAGATCCGGCAACACGCCAAGATCGCGATCCTGCACAATCAATCCGCCGACGAGTTTTTTGAGATCCAAGCCTTCCTGCTTCACCTTGGTGAGCGGACCAACCTCCAGCAGCCGAAGATCTTTTTTCCGCTTCAATTCCGCCAACGCGTCCTCCGAAAATCCCGGTGCAATGACTACTTCGACGAACGTGGTAGTGATTTCTTTCGCTGCGGCCACATCGACCGGCCGGTTAAATGCGATCACACCGCCGAAGGCCGAGACCGGGTCTGTCTCCCGAGCCTTGACGTAGGCATCCACCGGCGTCGTGCCGAGCGCCACGCCGCAGGGATTGTTGTGTTTGATGATTGCAACGGCCGTCTCATCATATTCTTTCGCCAGTTCGAGCGCGGAATTCGCATCGAGGAAGTTATTATAGGACATCGCCTTCCCATGCAGGATCTTCCCGCGCGAGACCGAAGGCTCCCAGGAATTCAGTTCGCGGTAGAACGCGCCCTGCTGGTGGGGATTCTCGCCGTACCGGAGCGTTTCGGCCAACTCGAACTGCAGCGATAAGATCTTGGGAAATCGCACGACCCCACCCTGCACCTGTTTTTCCAAGTAGCCAGCGATCAGGCTGTCGTACCGACCGGTATGCTGAAATACTTTCATGGCCAATTCTCGCCGCATTGCCTGTGTCGTGGTTCCTGTCCTGATGGCCTCCAGCACACGGGGGTAATCGGCCGGGTCGACAACGACCAACACGTCCTCATGGTTCTTGGCCGCGGATCGCAGCATAGACGGTCCACCGATATCGATGTTTTCAATTGCCTCGTCAAACGTACAGTCCGGTTTCGCAATCGTCGCTTCAAAGGGATACAAGTTCACCACGACCACATCAATCGGTCCGATGCCGTGCTGCTTCATTTGATCGACGTGCGCCGGCAGAGACCGCCGACCAAGCAAACCTCCGTGAATTTTCGGATGCAATGTTTTCACGCGGCCATCGAGGATTTCAGGTGAGCCGGTATAAGCCGCCACATCGGTGACCTTCACTCCCGCATCGCGCAAACTTCTTGCGGTCCCGCCGGTTGAAAGAATCTCCGCCCCAAACGCTTCGAGACCCTTGGCCATTTCGACGATTCCCGTCTTATCCGAAACACTGATCAACGCCCGCTTGATGCTGGCCATGTGTGACTCCTTCGATTTCAACACGTATGCAAGGGATGTGGTGAATGCGAATGGCGCGCGAAGGATACCAAATGGCCTGGGACAAGTTCAAGGCGAGGAAAACGCCTGACAGGCCGGAAGGAACCGATTTGATCCCGCGTCGTTCGTTGCGCCGCTGACTTCCCGTGCAGACGCTGGTCCTCCTGTTATTGACTAGGCCGCGCCGCCGTACTTGCGTCAGTGCCGATCTTGTCGCAGGAGTACTGCGTGAGCCAGCCGAACTTCTCCATTTCTACCTTCGTGCGTTTGACTTCGCCTTCCCTGCCCTCCTAGAATCACACCATGGTCTCATCCTTCGTTCACCTGCATCTCCACACGCAGTACAGCCTCCTCGACGGCGCCAATCAGATCGATCCGTTAGTCCAACAGATCAAAGCCTTCGGCCAGCCTGCTGTGGCGATCACCGATCACGGTAACATGTTCGGCGCGGTGGAGTTCTTCCGGAAGGCCAAGGACGCGGGAATCAAACCGATCATCGGCTGCGAAGCCTACATGGCGCCCCGCAGCCGCTTCACTAAAGACAGCGGACTTGCCCACAACGACTACTACCACCTGATTCTCCTCGCAACAAACTTCACCGGCTACCAGAATCTCATCAAACTCGCAAGCAAAGCCTATCTAGAAGGTTTTTACTATAAACCTCGGATGGATAAGGAGTTATTGCAGCAGCATCATGCAGGGCTTATTGCTCTGTCCGGCTGTCTGAGCGGGGAGGTTGCCTACCTGATTGGACAGAAAGATTTGGAGGGAGCGACGACCGCGGCAGGTGAGTACCGTGAGATTTTCGGGAAAGACAAGTTCTACCTTGAACTCCAAGCCAATGGGCTCGAACATCAACGTGTTGCGAACGAGGGGTTGCTCGACATTCACAGAAAGCTCGGCATCCCCCTGGTTGCGACCAATGATTGCCACTACCTCAAAAAGGAAGATGCCCGCCCTCATGATCTGATGCTCTGCCTCCAAACCGGCAAGACGATCAGCGACCCCAACCGATTGAAATTCGATACCAACCAGCTCTACGTCAAATCGACGGAGGAAATGGAAGCCGAGTTCAAGGAACTTCCGACAGCCGTTGCAAACACGGTGCAAATCGCCGAAGCTTGTACCCTGGAACTGGCGCTCAACAAGACGTATCTCCCTGAATATGAAGTTCCTGAGGGGTTCTCCAGAGAATCCTATCTCGAACAACTTGCCAAAGAAGGGTTGGGCGTTCGATTGAAGGAACGGCCCAGCTCTATTCCAGCCGCGACCTATGAACTCCGACTGAGGGAAGAACTGACCGTCATCTGCTCAATGGGATTCGCCGGTTACTTCTTGATCGTATGGGACATCATTCGATTTGCCCGTTCGCGCGGCATTCCGGTCGGTCCCGGTCGAGGCTCTGCAGCCGGCAGCCTCGTTGCCTATGCGCTCCGGATCACCGACCTCGATCCGCTCGTGTATACGCTCCTCTTCGAGCGGTTCCTCAATCCAGAGCGTGTGTCCCTCCCCGATATCGACATGGACTTCTGCATGGATCGCCGAGGTGAAGTGATCAACTATGTCGTGGAAAAGTATGGATCCGACCACGTCGCCCAGATCATCACGTTCGGGACGCTCGGCGCCAAAGCCGCGATTCGCGATGTCGGTCGTGTGCTGGAGATGCCTTACGCGGATGCCGACAGAGTCGCCAAGCTCGTGCCCAACCAATTGAACATCACCCTGCAGCAGGCTTTGGACACAGAGCCTCGATTGCGAGAGCTGGTCGAGACGGATCCAAAAGTCAAAGAACTGATGACGAACGCGCAATCGCTTGAGGGCCTGGCCCGTCACGCCTCGACTCATGCCGCCGGTGTCGTCATCTCTGAAAAGCCGCTCACTGACTATGTGCCCCTCTACAGGGGGGCCAACGATGAAATCGTCACCCAATACTCGATGGGAGACATCGAACGGATCGGCCTGGTGAAATTCGACTTCCTCGGCCTCAAGACGCTCACGATGATCCGGCTCGCAGAGACGCTTATCAATAAAGCCCACCCCAATGACCTGCCGTTCGCGGTTGATCAGGTCCCCTTCGACGATGCGGCCACATTTGCTCTCCTCGCTTCGGGAAGGACCACCGGCCTGTTTCAGCTGGAAAGCGCCGGCATGCGGGATCTCCTCACCGGGCTCAAACCCGACCGGTTCGAAGATATCGTCGCCATCATCGCCCTCTATCGGCCGGGACCGATGGACCTGATGCCGGACTTTATCAAGCGACAGCAGGGGCAGATTCCGATCACCTATGAGGTGCCGGGCTTGGAACCCATTCTGAAGGACACCTATGGGGTTATCGTCTATCAGGAACAGGTTATGGCGATCACCAGCAAGATGGCAGGCTTCTCGCTGGGCCAAGCCGACATCCTCCGGCGCGCGATGGGGAAGAAAAAACCGGAGGAGATGGAAAAGTTGCGCGTCAAATTCCTCGACGGTGCGAAACACAACAAGATTCCTGGGAAAAAGGCGGAGAAGCTTTTTGAGTTGATTCAGAAATTCGCCGGATACGGCTTCAACAAGTCGCACGCCGCCGCTTACGCGGTGGTCTGCTACCATACAGCCTATCTAAAGGCCCACTACCCGACCGAATTCATGGCTGCGCTCATGACGACCGACATGGGCAACCAGGACAAGATCGTCGGCTACTTCACGGAATGCCGGGACCTCGGGATCAAGGTGCTGGGACCGGACGTCAATGCGAGCCAAAAAGACTTTGCTGTGGCCGACGGCGCGATCCGATTCGGCTTAGCTGCAATCAAGAACGTGGGCGAAGGCGCAGTGGAATCGGTATTGGCCATTCGCGCCGCAACCGGCCCATTCAAATCGTTCTTTGATTTCTGTCGACGGGTCGACCTCCACAAAGTGAACAAGCGCATGCTGGAGGGCCTGATTAAAGCCGGCGCCTTTGATTCGACTGAGGCGAAACGGTCCCAACTCATGGCGGTGCTCGATCACGCCGTCGAAGACGGCACGGCTGCACAGCGGGAACGGGACGTCGGACAAACCAGTATTTTTGGAGAGGAACTCAACGGTCACGAATCTTCGGCAACCATGACCACACCACCGCTCCCCTCGATCGCGGAATGGGATCAGGCTCAACGGTTGAAATATGAACGCGAGTTGACCGGCTTCTACATCACCGCCCATCCGCTCACCCGCTATGAGGCGACGCTCAATACCCTCGCCACTGCCACCACCGCCGGCTTACCCGAACTCTCCGACGGCAAAGAGGTGACGATTTGTGGAATCATCGCCTCGGTCAAATCGATGCTCACGAAGAAGGGTGACCGGATGGCCTACATCACCGTAGAAGACCTGCAGGGCACTGCCGAAGTCATTGTGTTTCCAGATTTGTTCAAAACCGCGGCAGCGTTGATCGCCCCGGAGCGACTCGTACGCGTCAGAGGCGTGATTGATCGAGGAGACAAAGGCACCAAAATTCGAGGCAGCAAGATCGAGCCGTTGGCCGAGGTTCAGACCCAGTCCATCAAGCACATTCGCATTCGCTTGACCGACCGACCTGAAGTACGCGAGCAACTGCCCCGGCTGCTCGACATCTTCAAACGACATCCCGGCCGCACCACGATTTCGATGTTGTTTCGGACCGACGGAGCCTTGGAAGCCGAAACGGCTCCCCTCCCCAACCTCACTGTTTCCCCCAGCGAATATTTTATGGCGGATGTTGAAGAAGTGCTAGGCAAAGGAGCCCTATCTTTGCTATCGTAGGGTAGCCGAATCCAGATGTAGAAAAGGCAGCCGGGGTCTATGCGAGATTACCTCGAATTTGAAAATCCGATCCGCGAGATTGAAGAGAAGATCGAGAAGCTTTCCGCAGCGGCCACCAGCGGGAAATCGTCCTCCCAATCCGACATTCGCAAGCTTCGCACAAAGCTGGCCGAAGCCGAGCACGAGCTCTACCAGAACTTGACTCCATGGCAGAGAACCCAGTTGGCGAGGCATCCTCAGCGTCCCAGCACGCTCGATTATATCAACGAGTTAAGCCGCGACTTCGTTGAATTTCATGGAGACCGCTTTTTCGGGGATGACCGGGCCATCGTGGGCGGATTTGCTCGATTCGACGATCGAACGGTAATGATCATCGGGCATCAGAAAGGGAAGACCCTCAAGGAGCGGATGCAACGGAATTTCGGCATGCCCAACCCGGAGGGTTACCGGAAAGCTCTGCGCCTCATGAAGATGGCGGAGAAATTCAATCGGCCGATCATCACCTTCATCGACACGCCCGGCGCGTACCCCGGCATCGGAGCCGAGGAGCGCGGGCAGGCTGAAGCGATCGCACGGAATCTCTTCGTCATGTCTCGCCTGACTGTGCCGACTATTTCCGTGGTGATCGGCGAAGGCGGAAGCGGCGGCGCCTTGGCCCTCGGCGTGTCAGACCGTGTCTTGATGCTGGAACATTCGGTCTATTCGGTTATCTCGCCGGAAGGCTGCGCCGCCATTCTCTGGGACAATCCTGCCAAAATCCAGGATGCCGCCTCTGCGCTAAAAATGACGGCAAAGGATCTTCTCGAACTCGGCGTGATCGACGAGATCATCCCCGAACCACTGGGCGGGGCCCATCGCGATCCCAAACCCGTTTTCGACCGTATCGGCAAAGCCCTCACCAATCAACTCTTCGCGTTGACCGACCTTTCTGTTGAACGGCTCCTCGCCCATCGTGATCAGAAATACCGCAAGATGGGTAGTTTGAATGGCCTCATTCCATCACCAGCCTAAGAGCACGCTCCGTGTAGAGGACTGCTATCGTTAGAAGTCCCGTTCGAGTAAGTCGCTGTTGTCTCGTCATGGGAGTCCTCCTCGCCAGCACCGGCCAGTGCAGAGGCACGGAGGAAGACATCATGACGTGAGCTCAGGCGTGGATCTGCTCCATCGACCGGCGAAAAGCCGGACTTTGGTTGCCAGATTCCACGACTTTTGAGAGACTACGTACAGCTACGAACCAGACCGACTGTATGGCACACGTCATAGTTTCAGAGCGGTCTACCAACGAGGACAGAACTCCATGAAGACCCCTACTACCGTGACACCTTCTGGTGACATTCAACGGATCAGCCTCTGTTTCCTCATCGCCGCCTTGCTCGTGGGAGTCGGCTGTGTCAGCCAGCATCGCTATGACATGAAGAGGGCTGAAGCGGATGAGCTCGCCCGCACCCTGGATGCGACGCGCAGCGACGTCAAGGAGTTGGTTGAACGGATAGAGTCACTGCAGGCGGCCAATCGGCGAGAAGATGCCGTTGCCACCGATGTGCGCACAGCCATCCAACGAGAAGAAGAGATGTTGCCGATACGCAGACAACGCGGTGACGACCAACTGGCGGCTCTGCAGACCCAGGTGGCGCGTCTTGTGAACCAAAGCCGCCTGCTGACACGAGAAATGGCGAACGCGAGACATGAGAGC
>JBQTHY010000173.1:0-11428 GCA_052389395.1 Nitrospiraceae bacterium
AGGACTTCAAAGTTGATCACCTCTGCCGGAGCGGGCCCCTATACGACCACTTCGTCAAGCTTGTTGAACGTCGACAGCATCACTTCGACAGGATGAAACCGCGCCCCTGTGGTAACGTCAAAGTCCAGGTCCGCATGGTGCATCATGTGGAAGCGCCAGAGCAGCGGGACGGCGTGAAACATGACATGCTGCAAATAGAGCACGAAGTCCAGCACGGCGACCGCCAGGACCATCTCGAACCACATCGGCCAGCTCAGCGCGTTCAGGAGGCCTACGTTCCGCTCTGCTGCCATCGAAGCCGCGCCGACCGCACCGGCGGCAAACAATAGCCGAATGAGAAGGGTGTTCAAGACCACGACGGAGAGGTTCGCGAACCACCGTCTCGCCTTGGAGGTGGCCAAGCGGCGCCGCGGTGAGAACATTTCCCACGAAGCCATGAGGCCGAACACGATGACAAACCCTGATAATCGAATGAGAACTTCTGCTGTCATCTCATTAGCTCACCGTACCCCTAACCGCCCTTCCCCGATCCCTACACCTCACACCGAGTGTGCCTGTGTTGCTGGTATAATGCCAGCGTCAAATTGCGAGTGGCCATGGAGATCTGGTGATCATGACGACATCCGTCGCGGCGAAGAAGTATTGGCATCGACTACAGGACGGACGCATCCAGTGCGATCTCTGTCCCCGCTATTGCACGCTCCAGGAAGGGCAGCGGGGGCTCTGCTTCGTCCGTGCGCGGCAGCAGGATCGGATTGTACTCACCACGTACGGCCGTTCGAGCGGCTTCTGCGTCGATCCCATCGAAAAGAAACCGCTGAATCATTTTCTTCCTGGGACGTCGGTACTCTCGTTCGGAACTGCCGGATGCAATCTCTCCTGCAAATTCTGCCAGAACTGGGATATGAGCAAATCGCGCGAGATGGATACCTTGGCGGACGAGGCCTCTTCTGAGACGATTGCGCGCGCTGCAGCACAACTCGGTTGCCGGTCGGTGGCCTACACCTACAATGATCCGGTCATCTTCCACGAATATACGATTGATGTGGCGCGGACCTGTCGCGAGCAGGGCATCAAATCGGTGGCCGTCACGGCGGGATATGTTTGCGAGGAGCCGCGAGCAGAATTCTATCAGTACATGGATGCAGCGAATGTGGATCTGAAAGGATTTACCGAACGCTTCTACAAGCAGATCTGCGGGGGAAGCCTGCAGCCGGTGCTGGATACACTGGTGTACATCAGGCACCACACGAGTGTTTGGCTCGAAATCACCACGCTGGTCATCCCGGGCGAAAATGACTCCGAGGCCGAGCTTGATCGGCTGACGCAGTGGGTGGTTGAACAGCTCGGCCCGGACGTCCCGATTCATTTCAGCGCGTTTCATCCTGACTATAAGATGCTCAACAGGCCTCTAACACCCACTACCACGTTGACAATGGCTCGCAGGATCGCCATGAAGAACGGTCTCCGCTATGCTTATACCGGTAACGTGCAGGACGAAGAGGGAGGCGGGACCTACTGCCACCATTGTCACAAGAAGCTGATCGGCCGGAACTGGTATGAATTGAGTGAGTGGAACCTCACTGCCGAGGGTGCCTGTCGCTTCTGCGGGACCCCCTGTGCCGGTGTCTTCGAAGCTCAACCAGGGCGCTGGGGTGCTCGGCGAGCTCCGGTCATACTGAAACAACTCTGCTAGAAAGACCCTCTCGCCTCTCGTCTACTTCAATCGCGGATATCTTGTCACGCAGCCATACTACCGTTGCGACCTGCTCATTGCCTCATCTGCAAAGCTCTGGCTCTGACCGTGGCGTTCTGCGGCAAGGAGGAGGATCCGTGTGGGGAATTAGTCCCCACTGTTCCGCCCTTCAGGGTCAAAAGCAGAGCTTGCGATCAAGCCTCAGCCTGAATCATCAACAACTTCGCGACATAAATGAGCATGGCATTGCCATTGCTGTGGGTTAGGGTGAGCTCAAGATGGGGTATGTTCGGCGATCCACATGAAGACAACGGCTGTGTCAGAGCGGGACCGGGTTCTGAAAGAGGTACGCGCTGCACTGGAGCGGGAGCCCCGCATCAATTTGCACAAGTTCCCCGTCGAGATGGAGTTTAGTGATGGGGTCCTCACGCTGGAAGGCGAGGCCGAGCACGTTGCCGCGAAAAAACTCAGCCTGGAGCTTGCGGTAGCGGTGCGGGGCGTCACCGGCATTGTGGACCGCCTCCACGTCACACCAGCGACGCGTATGGGAGACGGTGCCATCTTGGATGCAGTGCGCGATGCGCTGCTCCAGGAACCCATCCTCCTGAATTGTTCCATTCACGTGATCCATAAGGGGCAGCTTGAAACCGTTCGAGAGGTCACCGACGGACCCCACGGGGCGATAAGAGTTTCCGTGACGGACGGTGTGGTGTTACTCGACGATCACGTAACCGGGCTCACGCAGAAGCGGTTGGCCGGGGTTTTGGCTTGGTGGGTCCCAGGAAGCCGCGACGTCGTCAACGGCATGGAAGTCGTTCCGGATCAACCGGACTCGGATGAGGAGATGGCGAAGGCAGTGCGGATCGTCTTAAAGAAAGATCCTTTTGTGAACGATGAACGTATCCGCGTATCCGCCCAGCGATCCGTGGTGACGCTCGAAGGCGATACGCCCTCTGCGCCGCAAAAGGAAATGGCTGAGTTCGATGCCTGGTACGTGTTCGGTGTGGACAAAGTTGTGAATCACTTAGAAGTTCGTCCATGAGAGAAGCGAAGACTGAATGGCTCTGCCGAGCGGACCGGGCAGCGACCCGTTGGGACGAAACAAGAGATGTGAAGGAAGGGCCGTAGGAAGCCTCGGGAGGGCAGAGAGTTCCATGAACCATAACCCCAAAAAAGGAGGAGGCGTCATGAAGAAAGCAGCCACAGAAGAAAAAGCAGTTGCCACAAGGAAACCAGGTGAGCTCGCGTCGCGCGCAGAGGAGTTCGAACATTGGTTGGATCGCTTCATGGAAGACGTGTGGCGGCGTCCCTTCCCCAGCCTCTTCGGACGGGATCGCTGGTTGCCGATACGACCACTCTCGATCCGAATGCCCTCGCTCGACGTCTATGAGGAAAAAGACTCCGTCGTGGTCAAGGCCGAACTTCCCGGGATGAAAAAGGAAGACGTGGAAGTGAACCTCGCGGGGGAGAACCTGACGATCAAAGGCGAGAAGAAGGAAGATAAGGAAGTGAAAGAGGACGACTATTATCGGCGGGAACGGTCCTACGGGTCCTTCTTGCGGACCATCGCCTTGCCCTGCGAAGTGAAGAGCGATGACATCACGGCTTCCTTCAAAGACGGAGTCCTGGAAGTCCGAATGCCGAAGACGGAGGAAGCGAAGAAGAAATCCATATCGGTGAGGATCGACTAGTCCCTGCTCTGGATGGGAGCACCTGTGAAATCCCGATTCTCTGTCGAGGTGTGTGTCATTGTCATAGGGGCGTCCAGTCTGACGTGTTGTCATCCTCCGACACCCAGGATTGCGAAGGTCGAAGTGGCCCTATGCCCAATAGTCACCACCCCGGACGCCACGATGAAGGATATCTTCGTCGCCAACGATCGAGCGAAGGAGGCCATCCGGGAGAAGGACCCGGATGGCCTCCTGATAATCTTCATCCAGGATGGGTATAACTCTGCCGCAGGCTTGCCTCCCTCATTGCCTGTTGAATACCTCCATCTCTCCGCGTCGCCGAGTTGACACAACGGTTGACGAAAAGTAGCCTGTCCCTAATTCCCAGCGAACTGCCTGATAGAGCCGCGTTCCCAACTGCGTGGGCGAGAAAGAACGACTCCCGACCCCGTTTCTCGCCGTTTCTCGACAAGAGCACTGTATGCCGGCTCATCGCGGCGTATCGTCGTTGGTTGTAGAATCCTTGATCAATAATGCATGCCAGGGATCAGCAGGTGGGAACGTGGGGAGAGTTGGCGATGCGGCGCAAAGATCTCCTGAGCGGCCGGTCCGTCATCGTTGCGGGCGCTGGCCTTGCGGGGCTCGCAGCTGCCGTTGAGTTGCACAACGCTGGAGCGCGGGTCACGGTGCTCGAAGCGCGAGACCGCGTCGGAGGGCGCGTCTGGACGGTGCGCGACACATTTGTCGATGGCCAGCATGCTGAAGCCGGCGGGGATCTGATCGAAACTGAGCAGGAAGCAATCCGTCGCCTGGTCGATCACCTGGGGTTAACTCTGACACCCATCCTTCGGGGAGGGTTTGCCTTTGTTCAGCGAGGTCCGGGACGACGACCAGATCAACGGGACTCCTCCATCAGTCAGCTCTGGCCCAGGATGGCGAGGCTCTGTGAACCGTTGATCGAAGCCTATCGGATGAGCGAACGGCGCTGGGACGGTTCCATTGCGCAGATGCTGAGCCGGTTGTCGGTGGCGGAGTGGCTCAATCAGATCCATGCGGATCAGCAAACGCGCATGTTCATGCGGGGTCTGCGAGGGTTTTTCTTGGCCGATCCGGAGGATCTGTCATTGCTGGCCTTGGTGGATGAACTTGCATCCGAGACGCGGGGACGCGGTCAATTCTATCGAATCATGGGCGGCAATGATCGGTTGGCATCAAGTCTTGCCGCGAAGCTCGGGGAACAGGTGCACCTGCGGACCACGGTCCTCGCGGCCACACAAACTCGAGACAAGGTGCGGATCACGGTCGGTACCCCGGACGGAACCCACCGGCAGATCGCCACGGACTACCTCGTTCTCGCTGTGCCTGCTACCACGCTACGACGCATTGCGTTCAGGCCCGCGCAGCCTCCGCGCCAGCGGAAAGCCATCCAGGACTTGCGCTATGGCCGGGCGACAAAAACGCTACTGCAGTTCGAGCCGCGGTTCTGGCAGCGACGCGGGAGCCCGCTCGCCTACGGTACGGATCTGCCGATCGGCGCGATGTGGGATGGAAACGAGGAGCAGCGCGGACGCGCGGGCATCCTGACTTTACTCGCCGGTGGATCGGCCAGTAGGGAAACACGGAAACTCGTGGCTGAGCGAGGGGTCGAGGGGCTCGTGGAAGCCTTGGAGTGGCTGGGCGCGACACAGAAGTCGGTGGTGGCCTGCCGTTCGGTCTGCTGGGAAGACGATCCCTGGGCGCGGGGAGGTTATGCCTATTTTGATCCTGCCTATGACCCGGAACTCCGGACGTGGCTGGCCCGACCCCATGGCCGGATCGTGTTCGCCGGCGAGCACACCAGTCTTCGCTGGCAAGGGTACATGAATGGCGCCGTCGAGAGCGGATGGCGAGCCGCTGCCGAGGTGCAGGCCCTGCACTGCCATTCCCGCCGCGGCCGGTCATTGGAAGGATGACGGTACAGCCTCGCTAACCTTGCCTCGTGAAATACGCGCATTTTGCCATGTCGCTGAGTCGACACCACCCTGGCGAAAATAGCCTTTCCCGATTTCCCGCAGTCGATGTCTTGCGATCGTTCTTCTCACTTCATAGAATTGGCGGGCTCCCGAGACCGCTCTTTCGTGCGCTCGTTAAGATGAGGTGCCTTCCATGCGTGAGACCGCAACAAGCTCGAAACCAAGTCGGCGCACCGCGCAACTGTGCACGCACGTGATCCCGTGGGTGGTGCTCTCGCTGACGGTGATCGGAGGCTGCGCCATTCTACCCGGCCATTGGCGACCGGGATGGAACGAACGGTGGCCGGCCGGCAAGCCGGTCCCCGACACAGCCGGTTCATGGAAATTGAGTGAGCTCGAACGGAAGGATGGCCGGTTTGTCGCGCTCGCCATCTCCGGCGGCGGGAGTCGAGCTGCCAATTTCGGCGCCGCCATCATGCTGGAACTCCAACAGCGGGGTCTGCTGGAACAAGTCGATGTGATTTCTGGTGTGTCCGGTGGCACGCTCCCCGCCGTGTACTACGGGCTTGGAGACAGGGCCGGCGCCTTCACGGACCAGGCGGTCCGCGAAGCCTTGGGCTACAATTTTCAGGGCAGTTGGTTTCGCCGATGGTTTCTGCCGCAGAATATCTTTCGTTATTGGCTCACCGACTTCACCCGCTCGGATATCATGGTGCAGGTGTTCAACAACCGCCTGTACCACGAGTCCACCTTTGCCGATCTACGGCCGCACCCCAAGATTTTGCTCAACGCCACTGTCCATAGCGACAACACCCGCTTCACCTTTACGGACGACCGCTTCGCGGGGCTCCATTCAGTGCTGGCGAAGTATCGCGTCGCCAATGCCGTGAATGCGTCGTCCGCCTTTCCGGGTGTCTTCCAGGACGTGACGCTCCAGTGGTACATGGAACCGTCGCAGTACGTGCATCTCTACGATGGCGGTCCCATCGATAATCTCGGTGTGCAGGCCGTCGTCGAATACCTCACTCGGAACATTCTGGGCACCTCGCTCGACGGACTCTTTCCCAACGGCTGTGTGTTCATCGTCATCGATGCCACCCCGGCGAGCGAACATCCCGAACTCAATGCGGCTCGATCCAGCCGCTCCTTCATCGACTATTTCCTCGACACCAATGCCCTGGACGCGATGGATGCGATGTTGATGGAATCCCGGCGCTCCCTGTTGGCCCACATGGGCATTCCGGTCGGGAGGCAGGACCAGGAGATGCGGGGCCGGCTCCTGGTGAACGACCTACGTCAATGTAGCTGCGAAGTCCGCCATGTGACGCTCAGGCAGTTGTTTTATCTCGGGGAATCGGACGATCCGGACCTGGCCGAGCGCGTGACACAGATCAAGACGAAGTTTTGGGTGTCCGAGCAAGAACAGGACGATCTCTTCCAAACCGCTAAGCTCCTGATGAAGCTGCTGGACGACCAACATCTATTATCGGACTCGTCATTCACAGTTTCATGTGCCAGTGAACCATTCGACTAGCCTTGGAGTGGGCGGCTTGGTTTGCCAGCAGCACTTACGGAAGTCACACGACAAAGCTTGGATGGTTCGATATGCGTGGGAGCGAAAATGGTGTCTGACACCGTCATCATTCATCTGTCTCCATTAACGGGTGTCCATGGAATCGGTGGCAGCTCTCACTATGACACTTTGAATAGCAAAGACTGTATAATGCGCATTTGCCATGGCCAGAGAGCGTCATCTTACCAAGGCTCCGATAACAGAGGCACTCATTGACATTCGAGTTAAGCTCCCTGCAGACAGGCAAGATCCAAAGCTCATCAAAGCGTTCAGCCGTGAGCTACAGAAGCAATTTCCAGGGCAGTTTCCAGAGGAAAAAGAATTGCGAGACGTGCAAATGATGTTCGAGGTTGGCACCACCCAACGACAGGAAACTAAGTCCAGCCATGTTGGCTATCGATATGACAGTAAAGATGGCAAACGCGTTATCCAAACAAAGGTAGATGGCTTCACCTTTAGCAGGCTTAAGCCATATGAAAACTGGGAAGCTCTCCGAAGAGATGCTTACGCTACATGGCAAGTCTATCGGGATCTATTGAAGCCCGAAGCGATTACTCGAGTTGCTACTCGTTTCATTAATCAAATTGAAATTCCAGGACCTCTGATCGATTTTGACGACTACCTAACAGCAGCTCCGGTCGTCCCAAAGCCACTACCACAAGCGTACTCAAGTTTTCTTACCAGGATGGCTATCCCAGACGAAATCAATCAGGTTATGATTATTATTACTCAAGCATTCCAGCAGGGAATCAACCCAAAGGTTATCCCTGTTGTGATTGATATTGATGTTTTCCTGGAGAAATTGTTTGAAAACCAGATGGAATCCTGGGATACAATGGCGTGGGATAAAATAGATAGGCTGCGGGCTATTAAGAACCGAGTCTTTTTCGAAAGCATTACAGAAACTACAGCGAGGCTATTCGAATGACCACAGCAGCGTCTCCCTCTCCCATGGTCAACCTCCTGAGATACGCAGGCCGAAGCAGTCAGGATAGCCAGGATCCTGTTCTGAATCTTATTCAAGTTACTTCCAAGGATTTTGAATTACCAGCCAGCAGACAGAGAAAGAAAGAAGCGATAGATTCTGTGATGGACGCCTATGCTGAATCCAGGCAAGCTGGAGAGTTTGCACCGATTTCCGAGCGCACTTGTCAAGAGACAATCGATTTCCTCAAAAAGCTTCCATCCACTCTTCCAATTCCAGAAGTGATACTTGAACCCAATGGAGATCTGGCATTGGAATGGTTTGTTAGCAACTATTGCTCTTTCTTAGTTGGCTTCTCAGGAAAGGGCATTATCACTTACGCAGGCCTGTTCGGGAGAGGGCAAAAGACATATGGCACTGAGCTCGTTTCTGAAGCGATTCCTTCCTCTGTTGTCGAGAATATTCGGCGAGTCCTCTCTTGCAGCTGAACTTGATCCCATTGTTTCTCGTCTCGAAACCGTTTGCAAGTACCGACTAAACAAGAGAGATGTCAGAAGCAATGGTACGGTGCACCACAGTGCCTTTATGCCAGCTTCAGATGGTAAGAGATCGGTTTTCCGTATTTCAGGCTTGCCCGAACGGGAAATATGGAGTCTTGGGTCAGAAAAAGTGGCCCGTGTTAGGCAATTACCTCTGTTGGGACGTATCGATGTCAATGCTGACATTGTTTACGACCAAGAGTTGAGCTTCAATGCCGATGTGGATCGCCACTCGCGTCATGCCGATATTGTCGGCTGGCCTCCAGAGAAGGAGAAACAGCAATCAATCGCGCAAATCCTAGCAGCTGAAGCGCGAGCTATCTCCCTACAAGAGCCTATATAGCGTTTCGGTTGGATGTAAATGTCAACAGAACAGAACTGGGGTCCAGAACAGAACTGGGGTCAGAGTCCATTTCTCAAGGGGCCATGTGCGGGCGGGACCGTGAGGAGCAGAATTTAGGGTGGGGAGTCTTTTCCGGGATTCATAACCCAGCCAGCCGCATCGGAGTTCGTGCCTCATCGCTCGTCGTTCGTATCTCGCCTAAAGCGTGCGTATGAACCCATGGCAGAAGATAAAGAACTGATGGCGTATGGCTGAGCGTATGGTTGAGATGGACAGAAAATCAGAGTGGTTGTGCGATGGATCTCAGGCGGAGACGTCCACGTATTCGACTTGGTTGCTGGGAGGAGGGATGGGAAGACCGTCTGCTTTGAGGCCTTCCAGATGAAACTCGATGGCTTCACGGATGAGGGATTCGGTTTCGGCCACAGTCGCGCCGGTGGCGATACAGCCGGGCAGATCCGGAAGATAGACCGCATAGTTCGAAGGGGCCTTTTCAATCACAATAGCGTAACGCATCTTAGTTCGCTACTTTCTTCCAACCGGCTTGCTTAAAGATACTATTCAGTGCCAACTTTCACGGCGCAAGCATAGCGTAAGCTCTAAGGGAATCCAAACCCTCTTTCCACTTGATAGTCGAGCAGAGATGAAAATGCACGCGGGCGTGTTGGCGGGCGAATGTTGACCTGAGGGTGTGTCGTCCGTGCGCGGCGCAATTCGGCATTCATTCACGAGCTAGGTTCGTCTCGTTGACTCTGAAGACCTCTGTCAGTAGCCTACCGTTGGGAAGTTCAATTGCATCTCTGTTCTACTGATGCGCCGTTGTTTCGATCACGTTGATCTCCGAGTGCGCAGCCTTGCTGAGGCACGGCCGTTTTTTGAGGCGCTGCTGCCCGCGCTCGGGTTCACGCGGGATGCCAAGATCGAAGGATGGTTGCAGTATGAGGCGGTCGGGACGGATGGTGCGGGCCGAGTTCTTCGGGATCACGGAGTCGCCGCAGCACGCCGCCAACGACTGCCGGATCGCGTTTTGTGCCGACAGCATCCGAGAGGTCGACCGGCTGGCTGCGATCGCCGTCCGAGCCGGGGCGCGGAATGTTGAAGGACCAGGCTATGAAGACGCGAACTACTACGCCGTGTTTTTCGAAGATCCCAGCGACAATCGTTCGGAGATTTGTTATCGGGAACACGAATAGGTCCCCGGACCCGATTTCGATCGTCCACGCGTGCCACGGGTTTTCTGTCAGACTTCACTCTACCTCTAATCAGTTGAGCTTCCACCTCTGATGGGGGTATCCTTTCGGCGAGACTCGAAGATTTCCTATGCCAGAAGGATCGGATACTCTCGTGCGAGATCGGCTGGCTCGGCAACGGACCGAGTTGGCGAACGAGCGCACGCTGTTGTCGTACATCAGAACCGCGTTGGGATTTTTCATCGTCGGCCTCCCTGCTGTGTGGTGGATAGAAGAGCCTGGTATTCAAGCGCTAGGTGTGGTGTCGCTGATAACAGGTGTTGTGTTCTTAGGGATCGGGATTCGGCGATTCTTCACGATCAAAGCCGGAATCAATAAACAGCCGGACTAGCGCGTGGATGCTCGCTTCCTCTGCGCGCAGCAGTTCTCTAATTCGGCTTGTCGTACGTCGGCGGGACCCAAGGATAGAGGCGAGGGATCCACATCGTCAGGGCCGTGGCGATTGCGAGGGCGCAGACGGTGCCGATGATGAAGTGGGTCCAAGTGGCGGGCTGGATCGCGCCGAGCGAAATAATGAGCAACAGCATGGGAACGTCCAGGAAGTGTGTGAAGGTCGGGACCTGTTCTTGCCGGGCGCGGGTGAGCTCCGGCGTCGTGGCGCCCTGAGCGAGCGCCTCGTTCGTGAGGCGGCGAAGGCGCATGAAGTAGAGTCGCGTGACGGTATTGCCTTCGACGAATTCGATCACGAACAGCAGAATCATGCCGGCCAGCCAGGGATGCTGCATAAATCCCCAGCCGCCCCAGGCCTCCGCGGTCATCCACGCGCCCGACAGGAAGAGGAGCACGGCGCCGGGCACCACAAGCCCGTCGTAGAAGACCGCGATGCTGCGAACGGCTTCGGCGAAGAGCGCGAGGTCTCGTACTTTCCGCGAGCGCAGATCCGACATCCACACCCCGATCAGGCCGGCTCCCATGAGCATCAAACCGACCAGATGGGCAAAGCGGAGTAATGAATAGGTCATAGACGGAGTATGCGCTCGTCCACTGGAAAGGAGAAGCGTGAACAATGATCGTTGCCTGTCAGCGGCGGGAGAGCAGCCAGGGCATGGCCGCGAAGAGAAGCAAACTCAGACAGTACGCTGTTCCGGAGATAGGGTCGCGATGGGAAAGCGCCTCGAGTGGTGACATCCCACGGAGCGCGACTCCCACCACCAGATCCGCGGCAAGGACCAATCCCAAGGCCATCAGACCGATCCGGATCTGCGCCGAGCGCTCATGCACTTCGGGATAACGCCTGTTGATCCAACGTGCTGCCGCAACAATAACGATGAGCATCAACGGCATCTCCAGCAGTTCGGCCGTGCGCTCGCCAAACAGTGGAACGACCACGAGGACGCGGATGGTTCCCAGCACAATCCCGCGCCGAACACCAAGAGAAAATAGAGCACCGCCGGCTTCCATGGCTGCATCAGGGCGGTAGGGTAATGAAGGACAGGCATGCGGTAAAGGTCTCGTTTGCACGCGGCGGTCCGTTTGCCCG